>NZ_JACJDU010000022.1:0-71549 GCF_014163715.1 Shewanella sp. SR44-4
GTAGATTCGAATGTAGATTCGAATGTAGATTTAACTTTCACTTCAAACTCTAAGCATCTAAGCATCTAAGCATCGAAAATCGAATCGAGTTAGAACAAGTCGAAGATAGTGGCAGCACGTTGCTGAATAAACTCAATAAACAATTTTACTTTTAAGGGTTGCTGGCGACGTTGATGATACAAAATACTGATCCGCCGATGCTCACCAGCCCAATCTGCTAACACAGGCACTAGCTCTTGATTCAATAGTTGTGGTTTAACAAATAATTCTGGTCCGTATAAAATCCCGCCATCACCGACAGTTGCCCGAATTGCGCCGTGTAAATCCCCTAGGGTTAATTTAGCGGGTCCATCGTAATAATACTGCTCACCACTGTGATGTTTTAAGGTCCAGTTAAATAGCGGCCACACTTTAATTAACTGATAATCAACTAGCTGCTGCGGGTGGCGAAGCTCAATGAGTTGCTTGGCATACTCAGGTGATGCATACAGGCCGTAATTTAATACTCCCAACGATGTTGATACCCAAGATGAGTCTGGTTGTGCGCCACCGACAATGGCGACATCGACTCCTTCATCTATCAAATCAATGGTGCTGTTATTTTGGGTGATGTGCAGTTGAATGTGCGGATGTTGTTTGGAAAAGTCATTGATGGCCTCAATTAATATCATCGAGGTTATCGAAACGGGTGTCGATATCCGTAAGGTACTTTGCGGCTCATTAATAGTTTGACCACAAATACGATCAAATTGCGCCACCACATTATAGTAACGGTCAAATAATGCCCCACCTTCTTCAGTTAATCGAAGTTTACGGGTGCTGCGCATTATCAACTGAGTATTGAGGCTTTGTTCTAATTTGCTAATTTTGCGGCTAACAGTGGCAATGGGCAACTTTAACTCTTGTGCTGCAGATGAAAAACCACCGGCATTAACGACATGGACAAACAAATGGATCAATTCAAGTTGGCAGGCTAAATGTTGGCTCATCAAGAGACCCTTATTGTATTTATTGCTCTATTTATTGTTGGATTAATCGATGTCTCAATCACTTTATAAAGAGGAGTGTAACCCAACATAGTGTGTACAGATAGCTGAGTAATCATCGAACCACAAAGGCGTGATGAGTTATACCGTGGTGGCTAATATTAGCATGGGCTGACTTAAGGTTTATTGAGTGGTGTCATAAATTGGTAATAGCTAACGCTTTATGATGAATTGGATTAATTGTCGACAAAAAGTGCATTTTGGGGTTGTTATACGATTTAAAGGTGCTATATTGTCGACAACTTGTTTTGTGTAGCTGTTTTTTAATGTCAGTTTTTATTATCCAAGGTATGAATATGATCCAGCCGATTACTTCTGCAGATAAGACCTTTGTAGCCCTTAGAGACGATATAGTCGAAGGTCGTATTCAGGCCGGCTCTAAATTGAGCGAAACTGAATTGTCGACAAAGTATGCAGTGAGTAGAGCCGTGATCCGTGAAGCCATTAACCGCTTAGAGTCGTGTCATATTGTTGAGCGTAAAGCCAACGTAGGCGCTCGTGTGGTGGCGTTATCTCCACAAGGGTTGATAGAACTGTATCAAGTGCGTGAATCACTCGAAGGCATGGCGGCACGTTTAGCGGCAAAGAACATGACCGATGACGAAATTGCCGATTTAAACCGTTTATTACAATCTCACTTTGACGAGGTCAAAGGGGGCGAGTCTTATTATCAAGAAGCCGGTGATGTTGATTTTCATTATCGAATTATTTTAGGCAGTAAAAACAAACACCTAATTTCAATGCTGTTTGATGGCATTTATCATTTAGTGCGCATGTATCGCGTACAACTTGGCATGGCGGGTCCGCGTGTGACCACCGCTTATGATGAACACAAACACATTGTTCAGGCCATTTTAAACCGTGATGCAGAATTGGCTGAAATGCTGATGCGTCGCCATATTATGTATTCTAAAAATAATATCGAACACAAATTATCGTAATGTCTTGCGTGTGGCGTGTTACGCCCACGGTCATAATTGCATATAAGGAAAATATCATGAGCGCAGGTAAAAAATTTCGTCAAGCATTAGCTAACAACAAACCACTGCAAATTGTCGGTACCATTAATGCTTATGCCGCCATGATGGCAAAGCAAATTGGTCATCAAGCCATTTACTTGTCTGGTGGCGGAGTGGCTAACGCCTCTTATGGTTTACCCGACTTAGGCATGACATCGTTAAATGATGTGTTGGTTGATGTGCAACGTATTACGTCAGCCTGTGATTTACCTTTGTTGGTGGACATTGATACGGGTTGGGGCGGGGCATTTAACATTGCCAAAACCATTCGTGATATGGAAAAGGCTGGCGCAGCAGCGGTACACATGGAAGACCAAGTGGCGCAAAAGCGTTGTGGTCATCGTCCAAATAAAGAAATAGTGCCAGTAGAAGAAATGGTCGACCGTATTAAAGCGGCGGTTGATGCCCGTACTGACCCAGACTTTTTCATTATGGCGCGCACAGACTCGTTTGCTCAAGAAGGGTTAGAAGCCGCTATCGAACGTGCTAAAGCGTACGTGGCAGCGGGTGCTGACGGTATTTTTGCTGAAGCAATTAAAACTGAAGAGCATTACCGCGCCTTTGCTGAAGCATTAGATGTGCCTATTTTGGCTAACATTACTGAGTTTGGCCAAACTGAATTATGGAATAAGCAACAATTAGGCGAGTGGGGCGCGGCAATGGTGTTATACCCATTGAGTGCATTCCGTGCGATGAACAAAGCAGCTGAAAATGTTTACAGTGCTATTTTAACCGATGGCGACCAAAAAGCAGTGGTAGATACCATGCAAACTCGTATGGATTTATACGACTATTTGGGTTATCACGATTATGAACAAAAATTAGACAGTTTGTTTGCCGAAGGCAAAAATAAATAACGGCCTCAGTACGACAGCAAGACTCGATTACAACTAAAATAACAATACCCTACAATCGCGATTTAGCATGGTTAAATCGCGAAAAGCATAAGAAGGAAGATATCATGGTAGACAAGAAATTATCAGGCGCAGGATTACGCGGTCAGAGTGCTGGCGAAACAAAATTATGTACTGTCGGTAAATCAGGTTCAGGCCTAACGTACTGCGGTTACGATGTATCTGATTTAGCTGATAACGCTACCTTTGAAGAAGTCGCTTATTTATTATTTAACGGCGAGTTACCAAACCAGGCTCAGCTAACTGCATATAAAGCAGAATTAAAAGCGCAGCGTGATTTACCCGATGCACTAAAAGCGGTATTAAAATTAATTCCTGCTGATGCTCATCCAATGGATGTTATGCGAACTGGTTGCTCGTTTTTAGGTAACCTTGAGCCAGAAGTCGATTTCACTCAGCAACACAAAGCGTCGAACCGCTTATTAGCCGCATTTCCGGCCATCATGTGTTATTGGTACCGTTACACTCATGACGGTGTTGAGATTGATTGCACCACAGATGAAGATTCTCTGGGTGGACATTTTCTTAAACTGCTTCGCGGTGAAACGCCGTCAGCGCAACATCGCCGTGTAATGGATGTGTCGTTGATTTTGTATGCAGAGCATGAGTTCAACGCATCAACCTTTACCGCGCGTGTATGTGCCTCAACTTTATCGGATATGTATTCTTGTGTTACTGGTGCGATTGGTTCATTACGTGGTCCACTGCACGGTGGTGCTAATGAAGCGGCGATGGACATGATCCAAAAGTTCAGCTCGCCAGCCGATGCTAAAGTGCAGATGGCATTAATGTTAGAACGCAAAGAAAAAATCATGGGCTTTGGTCATGCTATTTATAGCGAGTCTGATCCTCGTAATGTGATTATCAAAAAGTGGTCTGAAAAGCTGGCCCATGAAAACGGTGACACCTCTTTATATGACATTTCTGTCGCGTGTGAAGAGTTTATGTGGGACACCAAAAAGTTATTCTGCAATGCAGATTTCTTCCATGCCTCTGCTTATCATTTTATGGGCATTCCAACTAAGTTATTTACGCCAATCTTCGTTTGTTCACGTTTAACCGGTTGGGCTGCACATGTAATGGAGCAGCGATCGAACAACCGCATTATTCGTCCAAGTGCAGATTATGTGGGCAGTGAGCCTCGTAAAGTGGCGCCTATTAGCCAACGTTAATCAGCATGCCGAGTCTCGTTATGATGACTCGGCTTTTTTCGATATAGATTAGCGCTTATTCCTTTCATATTTATTGTGGATGAAGTTATGAATACTCAATACCGTAAAGCCTTACCTGGCACCCAATTAGATTATTTTGACACCCAAGAGGCTGTAGATGCGATTGAAGCTGGAGCCTACGCCAAACTACCTTATTGTTCTCGTGTGTTTGCCGAGAACTTAGTCCGTCGCTGCTCACCTGACATGCTTACTGATTCGTTAAAGCAGCTGATTGAACGTAAAAATGACCTTGATTTTCCGTGGTATCCAGCCCGTGTGGTTTGTCATGATATTTTAGGCCAAACCGCATTAGTCGACTTAGCGGGTCTGCGTGATGCGATTGCTGAAAAAGGCGGTGACCCCTCAAAAGTGAACCCAGTAGTACCGACTCAATTGATTGTCGATCACTCGCTGGCGGTTGAGCATGCCGGTTTTGAAAAAGACGCGTTTGAGAAAAACCGCGCCATTGAAGACCGCCGTAATGAAGACCGTTTCCATTTCATCAATTGGACCAAAACGGCATTTAAAAACGTTGATGTTATCCAACCGGGTAACGGCATCATGCATCAAATTAACTTAGAGCGTATGTCGCCAGTGGTGCATGCTCAAAATGGTGTGGCGTTTCCTGACACCTTAGTCGGCACCGACAGTCATACACCTCATGTTGATGCGTTAGGCGTTATAGCCATTGGTGTGGGCGGTTTAGAAGCCGAAAGCGTCATGCTCGGCCGTGCCTCATACATGCGTTTACCGGAAATTGTTGGTGTTGAAGTAACGGGTAAGCCACAACCTGGCATTACTGCTACCGATATTGTTCTGGCGTTAACTGAATACTTGCGAGCGCAAAAAGTTGTGTCATCGTATCTTGAGTTTTATGGCGAAGGGACCACCCATTTAACCCTTGGCGATCGCGCTACTATTACTAACATGACGCCTGAATACGGCGCCACCGCGGCGATGTTTTATATCGATAAACAAACTATCGATTATCTAACGTTAACCGGTCGTGAAGATGCACAAGTTAAACTAGTTGAAACCTATGCCAAACAAGCGGGCTTATGGGCTGATACCTTAACTAATGCTGTGTATGAGCGAGTATTGCACTTTGACTTGTCATCTGTTGGCCGTAACATTGCAGGCCCGTCTAATCCACACAGTCGGGTGCCGACATCTGAATTAGCGGCGCGTGGCATTAGTGGTGTGGTTGAAAACGAACCCGGTAAAATGCCCGGTGGTGCAGTGATTATTGCCGCTATTACCAGTTGTACTAACACCAGTAACCCGCGCAACATGATTGCTGCCGGTTTATTGGCTCGCAATGCCAATGCCCGTGGATTATTACGTAAACCTTGGGTGAAATCATCGCTTGCGCCTGGCTCTAAAGCAGTGCAATTGTATTTAGAAGAAGCAGGCTTATTACCTGAGCTTGAAAACTTAGGCTTTGGCATTGTCGGCTTTGCCTGTACCACGTGTAACGGCATGAGCGGCGCGCTTGATCCGGTTATTCAACAAGAAGTGATTGATCGCGACTTATACGCTACCGCAGTGTTGTCGGGCAATCGTAACTTTGATGGCCGTATTCATCCTTATGCGAAACAAGCCTTTTTAGCATCACCACCTTTGGTCATTGCTTATGCCATTGCCGGTACGATTCGTTTTGATATTGAAAAAGATATCTTAGGTATCGATAACCAAGGTCAAGCTGTCACGTTAAAAGATATTTGGCCAACCGATGAAGAAATCGATGCAGTTGTTAAAGCAAGCGTTAAGCCTGAGCAATTCCGTAAAGTCTATGAGCCAATGTTCGACATTAAAGTCGAGTATGGTAGCCACGTAAATCCGCAATATGATTGGCGTCCACAAAGTACTTATATTCGCCGACCACCTTATTGGGACGGAGCTTTGGCGAGTGAGCGCACCATGAAAGGTATGCGTCCATTAGCCGTACTCGGTGACAATATCACTACCGATCATTTATCGCCGTCAAATGCGATTATGCTCGACAGTGCGGCAGGGGCATACCTAGATAAAATGGGCTTGCCAGAAGCTGATTTTAACTCTTATGCCACTCATCGTGGCGATCACTTAACTGCGCAGCGTGCCACCTTTGCTAACCCTAAACTGT
Organism: Shewanella sp. SR44-4; assembly: GCF_014163715.1. NCBI lineage: Bacteria > Pseudomonadati > Pseudomonadota > Gammaproteobacteria > Alteromonadales > Shewanellaceae > Shewanella > Shewanella sp. SR44-4. The sequence goes on from NZ_JACJDU010000022.1 coordinate 6,316, forward strand.
TTAACGAAATGGTGCAGGAAAACGGCAAGGTTAAGCAAGGATCATTGGCGCGCATAGAGCCTGAAGGCCAAGTCACTCGCATGTGGGAAGCGATTGAAACCTATATGGAACGTAAGCAACCACTGATTATTATTGCTGGTGCAGACTATGGCCAAGGTTCGTCACGTGACTGGGCGGCAAAAGGTGTGCGTCTTGCTGGGGTTGAAGTGATTGTTGCTGAAGGCTTTGAGCGTATTCACCGTACTAACTTAGTCGGTATGGGCGTGCTACCGCTAGAGTTCACTGCAGGCCATAATCGACATACTTATCATATCGATGGCACGGAAACCTATGATGTTGTAGGTGATCGTAATCCGGGCGCAATGTTAAATGTGATCATGACCCGCAAAAACGGTGAACAAGTGACCATTCCGGTTAAGTGTCGTGTAGACACTGGCGAAGAGTTGTCAATTTATGAAGCGGGCGGTGTATTACAACGTTTTGCTCAGGACTTTTTAGCCAACGAAACTAATTAACCATAATTCGGGGTAATAAGTGAGTGTTGGTTTGGCAATAACCTAGTGTTAGTGCCTTACTTAATCGGCAGTTTATAAGCTTATTGATGGGCTGCCGCTTTGGTCTTTTGTTATTTTAGGAATATGTGATGGCTCATTTACCACAAATGAAAATTCCAGCGACTTATATGCGCGGCGGCACCAGTAAAGGGGTGTTTTTCAGCCTGACTGACTTGCCTGCAGCCGCTCAAGTGGCTGGTGCAGCTCGTGATGCAATATTATTGCGTGTTATTGGCAGTCCCGATCCTTACGGTAAACACACCGATGGTATGGGTGGAGCAACGTCAAGTACCAGTAAAACGGTTATCTTATCTAAAAGTACTCAAGCTGATCACGATGTTGATTATTTATTTGGTCAAGTATCGATTGATAAGCCGTTTGTTGATTGGAGCGGAAACTGCGGTAATTTAACCGCGGCGGTCGGTTCATTTGCCATTAGTAATGGTTTAATCGATCCAAGCCGAGTGCCTGAAAATGGCACCGCAATTGTGCGTATTTGGCAAGCCAATATTCATAAAACCATTATTGCTCATGTCCCTATTACCAACGGTGAAGTACAAGAAACCGGTGATTTTGAACTTGATGGTGTGACGTTTCCCGCAGCTGAAGTGCAAGTGGAGTTTTTAGATCCTGCCGACGGTAATGGCGCTATGTTTCCTACAGGTAACGTGGTCGATGCACTTGACGTACCAGGCGTCGGGACCTTTAACGCCACCATGATTAATGCGGGCATTCCAACCATTTTTATTAATGCAGCCGATATTCAGTATCAAGGTACTGAGTTGCAAGATGACATTAATAATGACGATAAAGCCTTAGCCATGTTTGAAACTATTCGGGCTTATGGTGCGGTAAAAATGGGCTTAATCAACCATATTGATGAAGCGGCGGCTCGTCAACATACCCCTAAAGTGGCTTTTGTTGCGCCTGCTGCGGGTTATATTTCATCCAGTGGCAAAGCGGTTAATACTGACGATATCGATCTGGTCGTGCGGGCCCTTTCTATGGGTAAACTGCATCATGCGATGATGGGCACAGCAGCAGTGGCCATTGGCACTGCCGCGGCGATTCCTGGCACATTAGTTAATTTGGCTGCTGGCGGTGGTGAGCTGAGTGCGGTTCGTTTTGGTCATCCATCTGGCACGCTACGCGTGGGTGCTCAAGCGGTGTTAGTGCAAGGTCAATGGCAAGTTAAAAAGGCTATTATGAGCCGAAGTGCGCGAGTATTAATGGAAGGTAAGGTGAGCATTCCACAATAATCACGTTATGTATATGTTATAAATAAAACCTCAGCTTTTGCTGAGGTTTTTGTTTATACGGGATTAATAGATAAAAAAAACAATTGATTAGCGTTTAAACTTATATTGTCTTTTGCTTATGTAAATCAGATGTTTATCCCAAAAATATCCAAAAGATATAAAATGTGATATTGGTCAAAAAAAGCCTTGATCCTATTGTTAAATTAGTATGTTATATGCTGAATTTTGTCAGCTGCTTTTTACGGGTTCAGACATATAAGCATCATGTAATTATGATGTAATAAAAGGAAATATCAGTAGGTTTTATCGATTAATAGAAGATTGATTAATCACAATAGATTAATCATCAATTGATGATTTGGCTGATTAAGTTGTTATAAAACAGTCGAGTTGAATGCATTTAGAGCACGATATTAACGTGAGTCGCATTGCTTATTTTAAGTTAGTCATTGGCAATGATAGCAATACAAAAGGAAACAATTATGGTTGAACACATTACAGGCATGCTGGCATTAATCGGTGTGTTATCGCTTTTGTGTCAATGGGTTGGTTGGAAGTTACGTCTGCCAGCAATTTTACCACTTTTATTATGTGGTTTACTGTTAGGGCCAGGATTAGGAATATTAGACCCAGATGAAATCTTTGGTGATTTATTGTTTCCTATTATTTCGTTAGGTGTTGCGGTCATCCTGTTTGAAGGTGCGCTGACACTTAACTTTAAAGAAATTAAAGAACATGGACGAATGGTGACCCACCTTGTCACTATCGGCGCATTTATTACCTGGGCGTGCATTGCACCTGCAGCGCATTATTTGCTTGGCTTTGACTGGGCAATTGCCATGTTATTTGGCGCATTAGTGGTGGTGACAGGTCCAACCGTTATTGTGCCTATGTTGCGTACGGTGCAACCTAAATCAAATTTAGCCAGTATATTACGCTGGGAAGGCATCGTTATTGATCCTATCGGTGCGTTACTTGCTGTATTGGTATTTGAATATATCGCCGTTACAGCCGACCCAACCACACACGTATTGAATGCATTAGGCTTAACCTTAGTGCTTGGTTTTGGCTTAGGTGCAGCAGGCGGTTACTTAACGGGTTTAGCTATCCGTAAAAACTTGTTCCCGCATTACTTACGCAACACCGCAGTATTAACCATTATGCTGGGTATTTTTGTTGGTTCGAACATTTTACAAGAAGAGTCTGGCCTGTTAACGGTAACGGTAATGGGTATTTGGTTAGCAAACATGCGCGGCGTTGATATTGCTGACATTTTAGAATTTAAAGAAACCCTAACTGTACTACTGATTTCTGCGTTGTTTATTTTGTTGGCGGCACGTCTGGATTCTGGCGCCATGCTTGATCTAGGACTTGGTGGTGTCGGGGTGCTTTTAGTAGCGATGTTTATTGCTCGTCCACTCAGTATTTGGATTTCAGGCTTAGGCACCAATTTGTCGTCTAATGACAAGTGGTTTTTAAGTTGGGTTGCGCCTCGCGGTATTGTTGCAGCGGCTATTTCATCATTATTTGCCATAAAACTTGAAACAGTTGGCTTAGAAGGTGCCAGTTCAATTGTACCGTTAGTATTCTTAATTATTATTGGTACGGTGGTGATTCAAAGCTTAACTGCCGGTCGTTGGGCTAAGTTTTTAGGCGTGAAAGAGGGCTCTAATCAAGGAGTGTTAATCTTTGGTGCGTCTAAATTCTCGCGTGAATTAGCTTCTATTTTAATTTCGAAAAATATTAAGGTGATTCTAGCGGATAACAACTGGGATAGCATTCGCCAAGCGCGCATGGACAATATTCCGGTGTATTTTGGTAACCCAGCGTCAGAGCATGCATCTAATTTCATGGACTTAAGTGGTATTGGTCGAGTGCTTGTGATGTCGCCATACCGTCAATTAAATCCGTTGGTGACGTTTCACTTTCAAGATTTAATGGGCACCGAAAAAGTCTATGGTTTAAACAACGCTGACAGCGCCAGTGCTCGTCATCAGTTGTCTGAATCTTATCTCAAGCGCTTATGTTTATTTGGTGAGAATATATCTTACGCCAAAATTGCCAGTTTAATGGCTAAAGGCGCAGTATTGAAAATTACCAATATTACTGAAAACTTTACCTATGACCATTTCAAAAAACGTTATGGTGATACAGCTATGCCATTGGTTTATTTAACTAAAGAAGGCAAGGTTAAAGTCATATCTGGTGTTGAAACGATAGTGTTACCAGTGGGTATAGAGTTAATAAGCTTATTGCCACAAGAAGCGCAAGACCAAGCTGTTATTCAGCGAGCATTAGATGACGAAGCCGACCGCCAAGCTAAAATAGCCGCCGAAGCAGAAGCAAAAGTGGCCGCTGAAGCAAGAGCTGTTCGCGAAGCACAAGAAGCCGAGCAACGCACTATTGAAAAAGCACGCCGTAAAGAAGAAGAGCTAGCGCTATTTGAACAACAAGAAAAAGCCCGCTTATTAGCTGATGAAGAGGCTGCATTAGTGAAGCAAGAAACAGCTATTCTAGCCAAAGAGTTAGCCGCACAAGAGAAGGCTAAACAAGCTGCAAGCGCTGCAAGTGAGCCGAGTGATGCAGAGACTGCAGCCGACGAAGAAAAGCCACAGCAATCGAGCGATACTAAAACGGTATAGATACTAAAATGATATAGATATTAAAACAGTATAGATGCTAAAACGGTGTAAATGTTAGCGCTTAGGCGTTAACGGTTTGGTGTCGATATTTGAAATAGCAGTCACTAAAAAGGGCTTAGCAATTTATTGCTAAGCCCTTTTTTATTACTTCATGAAGCGTAAAACTTATCGGAGGAAGAAACCTCTAGTAAATTACTTAACCTGAACTCGGGATAAGGAATGAACTTAGCTATTTAAAATCAGCATGTTAACCAAGCTCACTTTCAAGCTTGTCATTTGTTATGCTAGCAAGGCGAATTGACGCGTCAATAGCTAGCCTATAGTAAGTCGATTCAACACAGTTAGCAGGACAAAGGGCTGTTTGAAAGGCGTTTATTATCCCGAGCTCAGGTTACTTAGCTAACGTGGCCAGAACCACTTCATGGTGATCTTTAGTTTTGAATTTATTCAACACATGGCTGATTTTGCCATCAGTACCGACGATAAAACTTAAGCGATGAATGCCATCGTAAATTTTACCCATAAATTTTTTCTCTCCCCATACGCCAAAACCATCAGCAACCGCATGGTCTTCATCACTGAGTAACGTGAAGTTGAGTTGTTGTTTGTCGGCAAATTTGGCCAGTTTAGCCACAGGATCTGGGCTAATGCCGAATACTGTTACCTTCAAACCATCAAGTTGTGTTTTGATATCGCGCAGGCCTTGTGCTTGCACTGTGCAACCAGGAGTTGATGCTTTAGGGTAGAAATACACTAGCACAGGACCTTTAGACAAGGTGTCTTGCAGTGATACCGCTTCACCTGCTTGATTTTGCAGAGTAAAATTTGGTGCAGTATCACCAACGTTTAATGTGTTCATGATTGATCCTTTATCAGATAAATACAGATATTACGTTATCAGCACGTACAAGGTTCACATCAACGAGAGGTGAACTGAGTCGTTATGGCGCGGCAATACCCTGCATGCGCTTGATGCTGCACTCTAGAGACATAGACTCGGCCAGTTCATGAATACCTTGTTCAAGCTTCAATAGGTTGATTTTATCAGGGATATTGATTGCTAATAAAATAGACTGAGTTTTAAGACTATCATTGTCATCCGCATGGGAGCGCACAGCTGCTAAGTCGAGGCCTCTTTCGGCCAAAAACTGGGTAATGCTCTTCATAGTTCCGCGTTGGTCTTCACCATTGAATATCACTTCAATACGAGACACAAAGTTTTTTGGGGTATGTTTGGACGTTCGCTTCATGACCGTCATGAGTTCAAGTTCTACACTCAGCACAGGCAATAAGCTTTCAATTTTTGTTATAGCTGACCAGGAGCCAGATATCATCATAATTAGGGTAAATTCATTACCAAATAATGCCATACGACTGTCGACTATATCGCAATCACAATCACTTGCTAAACGCGCTAAACGACTCACTAATCCTGGGCGGTCTGCGCCCATTGCCGTAACGACCAGATAATTGGTCATGGATTTTCCTCACTTTTTGATATCTTAGAGCGAAAACTTATGCCGAAGCATGTCAGTTTTGGTGCGGGTGCTAATGCTATCATTTTTCACTAAAACACCTCAATATAGTAACCTATATCACTCACATAAATGTGATTATTTTTTAGCGCTATGGCTTCAAAGATGCTAGGTTACGCTGCATTAAATAGCATAAATGACTTATTTCAGATTATGGTTACCGTAGAGCTTGTCATTAGTGGTTGGCATCAGTAACATAGCGAATCCTGAAACCGTGGGGAAGATAGATGATAAACGGAAGCATCGTAGCCTTAATCACACCAATGAATAGTGATGGCACAGTAGATTATGCAAGTCTTGAAAGACTTGTTGAGTTCCATATTGAACAAGGTACTGATGCCATTGTCGCGGTCGGTACTACAGGCGAGTCTGCAACTCTGCCTATGACAGAGCATGCGGCTGTTGTCAGCCAAACTGTTAAGTTTGCATCAGGTCGTATTCCTGTGATTGGTGGTAATGGCGCCAATGCCACTGCAGAAGCGATTGAGTTAACCAAATCAATGCAAAAATCGGGTGTTGTTGCCATGCTTGGCGTGACTCCTTATTACAATAAACCGTCGCCTAAGGGATTAATTGCCCATTATACGGCGGTTGCTGCAAGTACTGATATTCCTCAAATTCTTTATAATGTACCAGGCCGTACTGCTGTTGATATGAAACCAGAAACAGTGGCTGAATTATCAAGTGTCAGTAATATTATTGGTGTAAAAGAAGCCACCGGTGATTTAAGCCGTGTTGCGCGTTTACGTGAACTTTGTGGTGAAGACTTTTTACTTTATAGCGGCGATGATGCCACAGCACGTGAGTTTTTATTGCTGGGCGGTAATGGCGTGATTTCAGTGGCAAATAATATTGTTCCACATGCGTTTAAAGCCATGTGTGATGCTGCATTAGCCAAAAATGCACAATTAGCTGAATCAATCGATCAACCATTAACGGGTATTTATCGCTCGTTATTTTGTGAAGCCAACCCAATTCCAGTGAAATGGGCTGTTCATCGAATGGGTTTGATAGCTAATGGTCATATTCGTTTACCTTTAACTGAACTTTCTGAGCAGTTTCATGGTCTGTTAATAGAAACAATGAAACAAGCTCATATTGAGGTAAAATAAATTCATGTTAAAGAAAGTCACTCCGTTACTCCTTGTTGCAGCTGTATCAGCTTGCAGTACGCCATTAGATCGCCGTCAGGCCAATGGTAATGATGATTTCGTTAATGCTGAAACTACGCCATTATTGACGATCCCACAGGGCTTGAATACGCCTACTTATAGCAAAGAATATGACATACCTGCTGTTGGTAATAACGTTAACAAGCAGCTTGTAGGCAAGAATCTTGATATCCGTGCGCCATTGCAAGTATTGCCAATGGCTGAAGGCACACACATCGAAGAAAGCAGTGATAGTATTCGTGTGGTGATTGAATCGATTGAAAGTACTACTGATTTAAAACAAGAAATTTTTGATGTCATTGATGGTTATCTAAGCAAAAATAACATCGCTGTTCGTAGCGAAGACCTTAGCGCTGGTTTTATTGAAACAGATTGGATTGAAAATGATGAAATCATTGAATCTAATTGGTGGGGCAGTGACAAGGTTTATCAACTGCGTCAGCGTTATCGTTACCAAGTTGATGTGAAACCACATGGCCGTTCTGGTTCTGTGTCGATTGATTTGGTTGAGCATCAAGAGTTTTACGATGATAAAGATCAGAAAATTTTATTAAGCGGTGAAGACAAACGTCGTTATACCACTGATATGCTAAATAATGCTATTGCTTATATGAGCATTAAACGTGATCAATCTATCCGTGCTGCACGAATTGAGCAAAGCCTTGGTATTAAAGTTGATTTAGTCACTAACGCTACTGAATCTGCTTATTGGTTAGCCGAAGCAAACTATAAGTCGGTATGGGATCGTTTACGCCTAGTATTACCGGAAATGGGTTTTGATGTTGTTGATACTGATAACAGCAAAGGCCTGTTTTATATTAATTTAGAAGAAAGCGGTGGTTTCTGGAGCTCTTTGTGGAGCGAAGAAAAATTGTCATTGAAAAAAGGCAATTATCGTTTACTGCTTAAAGAAACTGATGATGCTAATCAGACTAAAATATTACTGCATGATGTAGAAGACAAACCGTTATCGGATGAGTCTATTACCGAAGTGTACAAAATTATCTCTGATCTAATGCAAGAAGACCGTAAAGTCCGTTAAGGTTTATGGTTTGGTAATTAAGCAGGAAAGAGACGCATCGAGCGTCTCTTTTTATTTTGTTCATTTGTAAGTTACCATTTTTATTCGATTCAATAGGACGCTATTCAGCACCTATCAACCCAGTTTGAATTATCCATTTCAAGTAGTATCCCTAACATACAGGCTTTATTGTTGAGCAATAACAATATTAGGCAGTACAAATTTATAGCCGTTATCCCTGGCAACATATGCCCCGATTGAATCTGAAGCCAAACTCGATTTGTCACAGCATGTGTCGAACAGTTTGGATTTTCATTGTTTAAATATTCAAATAATGCGTATAAATAACCAAACATGCATAAATTACGCTAAAAATGTGAATAAAATGCATATTTACCAAGGGTGAACTATTTGTTTAATCTGTTCGTAATTTGTAAGCAAAAGTAAAACAACTTGATGTGGATTTATTGCTAAGTACAATCACATTAAATAGAAAATCATATATATAATTCATGCAACCTTTGATGGTTACGGACTCGAAATGAAAAAGATAATCGTACTGATCGCCATAGTGCTAGCTGCACTGTCGGCTTACTATTTACTGTCTCCTAAAGAAGCGATAGTTCAACGTCCAAGACCCATACCTAATGTTGTGGTTGCCAAGGTGGCGATTATGCCTATTCGTGATGAAGTCGAAGCATTGGGTACGGGTAAAGCCTATGAGTCTATTATCGTTACATCCAAAATCACTGAAATTGTCACTAGTATTAATTTCAACGATGGCGATTTAGTTGAAAAAGGGACGTTATTAGTACAACTGAGAAATGATGAACATAAAGCAAAAGTAGCCGTAACCGAAATTAAGTTAGTTGAAAATCTACGTGAATTAGATCGTATTCGTACATTGGTCACCAGCAAAACGATTGCTGAATTAGAGCGTGACCGCTTACAAAGTTTAATTGATACCACTCGTGCAGAAGTTGCGCAGGCTAAAGCTGCGCTAGAAGACCGCGCAATTAAAGCACCATTTTCAGGTAAATTAGGTTTACGCCAAGTGAGTGTGGGTAGCTTAGTGACCCCAGGTGAGCAAATTAGTACCTTAGACGATGTGAGTAAAATTAAATTAGATTTTTCTGTGCCAGAGCGTTTTATTCAAGAATTACAACCAGGCAAACTCGTTGAAGCCAAAGCGGTTGCGTATCCCGACCAGATATTTAAAGGCGTTGTTACTTCGATTGATAGCCGCGTTAACCCAGATACTCGAGCGGTAGTGGTACGCGCGGTAATGCCTAATGATGATTTTAAGATACTGCCCGGCATGTTGATGAAAGTGCGCCTTATTAAGCAAAGTCGTGAAGCATTACTATTACCTGAAGCCGCAATTATTCCTATTCAAAATAAGCATTTTGTTTATGTAGTAAATGCTGAAAATGTTGTTGAACAGCAGCAGGTAACTTTAGGCAGCCGGACTCGTGGCTGGGTTGAAATAACCGACGGGCTTAAGGTTGATCAACAAGTGATTATTCGCGGTATTTTAAAAGTTCGACCAGGAGATAAAGTTCAAGTTGAGCAAGCAGAAAACTTTAAGTTTGCGCAAGTAGAAGGCATGGAGACGTCAGCATGATATTAACTGACTTATCGGTTAAACGGCCTGTTTTTGCATCTGTTATTAGTATCTTATTGATTGTTTTAGGCTTGGTATCATTCGATAAATTACCCTTGCGGGAATATCCAAATATCGATCCGCCAATTGTGTCGGTCGAGACCAGTTACCGTGGCGCCAGTGCTTCTGTGGTTGAAAGTCGAATCACTCAACTTATCGAAGATAGGATAAGTGGTGTTGAAGGCATCCGTCATATAAGTTCGTCAAGCAGTGATGGCCGTTCAAGCGTTACCATTGAATTTGATATTAATCGAGATATCGAAGCGGCAACCAATGATGTTCGTGATCGTATTTCAGGTTTATTAGAACAGCTTCCTGAAGAAGCTGATGCTCCCTCAATTTACAAAGCTAACGGCAGTGATGAAGTCATTATGTGGCTCAATTTGGTGTCCGACCAAATGGATATCTTGCAGCTGACTGATTACGCAAATCGTTATTTAGTGGATAGATTCTCAGTTATCGATGGCGTGTCAACGTTACGTTTAGGTGGCGGCAAAGTGTATGCGCTGCGAATTTGGATCGATCGCCAAGCATTAGCATCGCGCAACCTAACGGTATCTGATGTCGAAGCTGCATTACGTTCTGAAAACGTTGAGTTACCAGCGGGTTCTATTGAATCCAAAGAACGTCATTTTACCGTGCGTCTGGACAGGGTATTTAAAACGGCGGAAGATTTTTCTAACTTGGTGATCATGCAGGGCGATGATGGTTATTTAGTTAAATTAAGCGATGTTGCCAAGGTAGAAATCGGCTCCGAGGAAGAGCGGATTATTTTCCGAGGTAACAAAGAGGCAATGATTGGTTTAGGGGTCAGTAAGCAATCTACCGCTAACACCCTTGAAGTGGCACGCGCTGCTAATGCGTTGGTAGACAAACTTAACCCCACATTGCCAGCAGGCATGGAGATTAAACGCTCATACGACAGCTCGGTGTTTATTGAAGCTTCTATTGATGAGGTTTATCAAACACTGTTTATCGCCATGGTGTTAGTGATTATTGTTATTTACTTGTTTTTAGGCTCGGTGAGGGCGATGTTAATTCCAGCCATCACTGTGCCCGTATCCTTAATGGGGACGTTTATAGTGCTATATGCACTAGGGTATACCATCAACTTACTGACCCTATTAGCGATGATCCTGGCGATTGGTATGGTGGTTGATGATGCCATTGTGATGTTAGAGAATATTCATCGACGGATTGAAGAAGGTGATTCTCCGCTTAAAGCAGCCTTTCTAGGTGCGCGTGAAGTGGGTTTTGCCATCGTGGCAACGACTTTGGTACTGGTAGCTGTATTTATGCCTATTACCTTCTTAGAGGGCGATTTAGGCAAGCTGTTTAAAGAATTTGCGGTCACCATGAGTGCGGCTGTGATTTTTTCCAGTATTGTGGCGTTAACATTAAGCCCGATGATGTGCTCAAAGTTATTAAAGCCTGCAACACAAGATCCTTGGCTGGTTAAACAAATCGATAAAATGATGAGCAAGATATCGGGCTGGTATTTGATAAGCTTGCAAGCAGGGGTTAAGCGACCTGTATTAGTGTCATTAATCGTATTAATCTCGTTTGCATTAAGTGGTTTTTTATTGAATAAAATCCCTCAAGAATTTGCTCCACAAGAAGACCGTGGCTCGATGTTTTTAATGGTCAATGGACCTCAAGGTGCCAGCTTTGAATACATTGAAAAATACATGGATGAAGTTGAAGGCCGCTTAATGCCTTTGGTTGAAAGTGGCGATATTAAGCGCTTATTGATCCGCGCTCCTCGTGGCTTTGGCACCGCATCAGACTTTTCTAACGGTATGGCTATTATCGTTTTGGAAGATTGGGCTGAACGTCGCAGTGCCAATGAAATTATTGTCGATATCCGTAATCGTCTATCAGATTTAGCCGGTATTCGTGCATTCCCGATAATGCGCCAAGCCTTTGGTCGCGGTGTGGGTAAACCTGTGCAGTTTGTGATTGGTGGCCCAAGCTACGAAGAACTGGCTGATTGGCGTGACATTATGCTCGAGAAAGCCAAAGAAAATCATAAACTCATTGGTTTAGATCACGATTACCAAGAAACCAAGCCTCAGTTAAGAGTGGTGATTGACCGTGAACGTGCAGCAGATTTAGGGGTATCAATTGCGCATATTGGCCGAACATTAGAGTCGATGCTTGGATCGCGCTTGGTGACAACCTTTATGCGCGATGGTGAAGAGTATGATGTGATTGTCGAAGGTAATCGTGACAATCAAAGTACTGCTACGGATATGCAGAATCTTTACGTTCGTTCGGATCGTTCGCAAGAACTGATCCCGTTATCGAACTTAGTCTCGATTGAAGAGTTTGCCGATGCCAGCTCGTTAAATCGTTACAATCGTATGCGTGCTATTACCTTAGAGGCCAATTTGGCCGATGATTATACTCTGGGTGAAGCGTTAGATTATCTCAATGATCTTGCTACAACTTATTTGCCTGCAGAAGCGGTGATAAGTTATAAAGGGCCATCGTTAGATTACCAAGAGTCGGGTAACTCGATGAACTTTGTGTTCTTACTCGCATTAGGTATTGTATTTTTAGTGCTCGCAGCTCAGTTTGAAAGCTATATTCATCCCATGGTGATCATGTTAACCGTTCCGTTAGCAACGTTAGGGGCGTTAATTGGGTTATGGTTTACCGGCCAGAGTATTAATATTTACAGTCAAATTGGCATTATCATGCTGGTTGGTTTGGCGGCTAAAAACGGTATTTTAATCGTTGAGTTTGCCAATCAATTACGAGACCGTGGTGTTGAATTTCAACAAGCGATTTTGCAGGCTTCGACTCAACGATTACGACCTATTCTAATGACCGGTATTACGACTGCGGCAGGGGCTATTCCATTAGTGTTATCCAGTGGTGCAGGGGCTGAAACTCGTTTTGTTATTGGAGTCGTGGTGTTATCAGGCATTTTACTGGCAACCTTCTTTACCTTAATCGTTATTCCTGTTGCTTATAGCTTGTTTGCTCGTAATAGTAGCTCACCAGAAGCGGTCGCTAAGCAGTTAGAGATAGAGTTAAAAGAAGGCTAATCACGTTCAACATTGATTCGTTATCCTTGATTCGTAATCACTGATACAACCTGAAATCAGGATATATAAAAAAGCCAGTCATTGAAGTGACTGGCTTTTTTGTTTCAATTATTTACGAGGAGCAAACTTGGCTTTATCGAGGCATTTAAACTGAAAACGGAATGGCAGCGCTGGAGTTAATTACTAATGGAATACGTATTATTATGCCGTTTCATCTAGCAGTGCAAAGTTCAAAGTGCAAAGTACCGTTTAGCCAACTACCTAAGGGCGCAGAATAAGGCAGGTCGCTGTAGCGGTAGCGAGTAACTTACCTGCTTCAGTGGTTAAGGTGCCTTCAGATATGCCTAACGATTTTGATAAGTTCATTAAGCTTCCCTTTGCGATTAGTCGCTGGTTTTGTGGCACAGGCCGAACCATTTTAATGTTCAAATCAATGGTTGAATAACTGACACCTGCAGGGAGTGATGAATGAACCGCGCAGGCTGTTACTGTGTCCATGACTGTCGCTGCAAAGCCACCGTGTACGCCGCCCATCGGGTTTAAATGACGATCATCTGCATGGGCTTCAAACGTTACTGCTCCTTCACTGACCTCGATAGCTTTCATCGGTATGGTTTGCGTTATTGACGGGGCAGGTATGTCGCCATTAAGCATGGCTTGCATCAGTTGTAATCCGGTGAGTTGTTTCATTATTATCCTTGAGCGATAGCATCAATTTTTAGCGATAAAAAAGGGTAAAGCTTGCGCTTTACCCTTTTTTTTTTAGGTTTTAACCTAGCAGCTAGGCTGCTTTTTCTTGCTTAGCTTTAGGTGCTAGTTGCGCACGAAGCTCATCGGTATCGAAATCATCAACGTTAATTGATTTTAAGCGACCAATTTCAGCTCGTTCAAGTAAAGCGATTTCGCTGTCGCTTAACACACCAAGCGCTTTACCTTCAGCAGCAACTTTATCTAACCACATAAATGGCAGACGCTTACCCGCAGCTTTACAGACTTTGTCGTACAGTGGCTCTGCGGCAAGGATATCTTTAAACGTTTGTTCTTGGATACCTACAGCATTGAACTCAGATGCAGTCCAGAACTGGCCTTTACCTAAACGGTCACGACTAGCACAAGGAGTTTGCATTATCTTAGCCACTTTGTGATCTAATACATCACTAGGGCGCTTAATTGGACGACCGAATGGGAAGATAACGGCGCGAAGTGCAATGCCTAAACCCATTGGGAAGTTGTTCAGTAAGTCATCTAACGAATCTTGTAACTTGTACAACGAATCTTCAACAGCCCATTGAACTAAAGGTAAATCTTCAGTTAAACGACCATCATCTTCATAACGTTTTAGCGTTGCAGAAGTCAGGTATAGCTGGCTCAATAAATCACCTAAACGAGCAGAAATACGTTCTTTACGTTTTAGGTTTCCACCCAGTGTAGCCATCGCTAAGTCAGATAATAATGCTAAGTTAGCACTGAAACGGTTCATCTGTTGATAGTAACGCTTGGTTTTATCTGAGTAAGGGCTATTCGAGAAACGAGATGAGGTTATGCCCATCCAGAAGCTACGAATGAAGTTAGACGTTGCAAAGCCAATATGACCAAAGATAGCCGCGTCGAAGTTAGCTAAACCACGATTTGCATCAGTATCAAAAGCTGACTCCATTTCGGCCAATACATACGGATGACAGCGAATTGCGCCTTGTCCATAAATGATCATTGAGCGAGTTAGAATATTTGCACCTTCTACAGTAATCGCAATCGGTGCAGCTTGATAGCCACGGCCTAAGTAGTTATTCGGCCCTAGACACACACCTTTACCACCGTGTATGTCCATTGCATCAATGATACATTTTTGCATTCTATCGGTTAAATGGAATTTAACGATAGCTGAAACAACCGATGGCTTTTCGCCTAAATCGATAGCTGTAGTGGTTAACGTCGCCACCGCATCCATAAGGTAAGCATTACCGCCTATACGTGCCATTGGCTCTTCGATGCCTTCTAACTTACCGATAGGTAATTTAAATTGACGACGAATACGTGCATAAGCACCCGTAGCAATAGCGGCAGTTTTCACGCCACCAGCTGAGTTTGACGGTAATGTAATACCACGACCTACAGATAGACACTCAACCAACATTCTCCAACCTTGGCCAGCCATTTCTGGGCCACCAATAATGAAGCTTAGTGGTACGAACACTTCGTTACCGCGTGTTGGACCATTTTGGAACATACAGTTCAATGGGAAATGACGACGTCCGGTTTCAACACCTGGAATGTCAGTAGGGATAAGTGCACAAGTAATGCCTAGTTCTTCTTTATCACCTAATAAGTGTTCAGGGTCGCGTAGTTTAAACGCTAGACCAAGTACAGTAGCAACAGGTGCTAAAGTAATGTAGCGCTTGTTCCACGTTAGCTTCATACCAAGAACTTCTTCGCCTTGGAATTCACCTTTACATACCACGCCGAAATCTGGGATTGAGCCAGCATCACTGCCTGCTTCAGGGCTAGTGAGTGCAAAACATGGCACTTCTAAACCTTGAGCTAAACGGGGTAGATAATGATCTTGCTGCTCTTTAGTACCATAGTGCTGTAATAACTCACCAGGGCCTAACGAGTTAGGAACACCCACTGTTGAGGCAAGTTCGCTACTCACACCAGCAAGTTTTTGTAATACACAAGATTGAGCATAAGCAGAATATTCTAAACCGCCATACTTCTTCTTAATGATCATCGCGAAGAAACCGTTATCTTTTAAGAATTGCCATACATCTTGTGGCAAGTCACCTAGCACATGCGACACTTCGTGTTGATTGAGCATTTTACATACTTCTTCAACCGGTCCGTCTATGAATGCTTGCTCATCAGCAGTTAAACGCGCTTTAGGATAGTTGTGTAATTTGCTCCAGTTAGGGTTACCTGCAAATAAATCTGCTTCCCACCACGTTGTACCTGCTTCAATGGCTTCTTTTTCAGTAGAAGACATCTCTGGCATGATACCGCGATACACTTTTATCAGTGGACGACTGATAAAATTCTGTCTGAATGATTTGATGTTTAGTGGCAGTGCAATGACAAGGAAAACAATCCATGTTATTACACTAATAATGTCCAAAGTGCTACCGACAACTAACACAATCGCCGCAGCAATTGTTGTAGATAATAACGATACCCGCAGGTATGCCATGGCGCCGAGCACAAAGATCATCGCGATGATCCAAAGTAGGGTGGTCAATGTACTTCTCCTTAAAGCTATTTATGTAGACAAAATAGCTTATTTATTATTGATCTCATTCACAAGAATGAACGTGGTCAGACCTGTGTCACGTAAAAGTTAACCTTATGGGGCCTCGAATACAAGTGTTTTTCAAACAATTGTTTAAATATTTGTGTGTCTGAAATGTTCCACTCAATTAGCTTAGTAGTTACAATACGTTCTTCAAAAGTGTTTAGCTCAATATAGCAACATAAAAGGCAAGGCTAATGTGTGAATTACTGGCGATGAGTGCCAATGTGCCAACGGATATTGTTTTTAGTTTTACCGGCTTAGCTGAACGCGGTGGCGTTACTGGTCCTCATGTTGATGGCTGGGGAATTACTTTCTATGAAGGTAAAGGTAACCGTACTTTTAAAGATGCTTGTCCTAGCAGTAAGTCACATATTGCCGAACTTATTAAGTCATATCCGATTAAAAGTGAAATCGTGATAAGTCATATTCGCCAAGCTAATCGAGGTTGTGTGTCCTTGGTCAATACTCACCCATTTAGTCGTGAGCTATGGGGCCGTTATTGGACTTATGCGCACAATGGCCAATTAACCGATTATCAATCCACTTTTTCAGTGTCACGTTTTCAGCCTGTTGGCGATACTGACAGTGAACTGGCTTTTTGCTGGATATTGGAATCAGTGGTTAATAAGTTTGGAGAGTATGAACCTGAAAACATGAATGAAGTGTTTCAGTATATAAGCCTGCTCGCAGATGAAATAAGACAATTAGGTGTTTTTAATATGTTGTTGAGCAATGGCATAGACTTAATGACCTATTGCACTAACAACCTATGTCACATCACTCGCCGTGCTCCATTTGGACAAGCTACCTTGATTGATACCAATGTAGTTATCGATTTTAGTCAAGAAACCACGCCAAATGACGTGGTGACTGTGATTGCGACTAGACCATTAACCAATAATGAAAATTGGGTTGTTTTGCAACCAGGTGAGTGGAAGTTATTCCGTAAAGGCGAGTTAATCAACAGCTAGCTGTTTTATTTCATCTAATTCAGACTCACTAATGCCAGCTTGATTTTCAGCTTCAGAGACTAGTTCATCCACAGTCGTTGAAGCTTCAGGCTTAGGACCGTCGATGACGACGGGCGTCATGGGAGGCAATGGTTTTTCGAATTGGTAGCTGGCTAGCTGAATATCGAGCTGTTTGCTGCCTTTTGAAAAGTGGCTTAAACGAACGGGTAGATAAGCTAAATCAGGCGCCATCCAGAAAAATGTTTGTCTTTTGGTACTGTCACGCACCACTTCAACTTTGACGGTATCGTAAGTACCACTTTTTATGGTGACTTTTTCTTTGCCTATGACTCTAAATTGATAGTCATCGACTTCTTTTTCTTTAACCATTTTATAATCTAATGGTCGTATGTTGGCTGCTAGATCCATTCTGAATTGTAATTGAACCATTAACGGATCAAACACCTTTTCTTCATATGGTAGCTTTAATGCTTCTTGCTTATAAATGGTATGAATAAATTTCTGTGCTTTAGCAAAAGCAGTCTGTTCAGTGTAATCACTGCCAGTACCAGTGCGTTCTTGTATGTATCGAAATGGCACTAATTTACCATTTTCAAGGGTGAATTCGCTGGTAAGATGACGTTGATCAGACAGCATTAATAAACTGACATCGCTGTCGAAATGATAGCTGTAAAAACCGCTGTCGGTAGCGGGTAAACGATAATTTGCTTCACCTAGTTCGAAGCTGCCATAAAACACATTATATTTAGCACTGTGGGCTGTTAATGGCGATAAGATAGCAGCTTGTTGGATTGCATCTAATGAAGCCGGGACATTAATTTGCTCGAGTTTTTCTGCAATCACAGCCGTTTCTGACACAGCCAATTTAGCCGTAGACTCAGTATCTGCAGTGAGTTGTTGAATGTCAGTTGCCTGTGCGAAAAACACCGGACAGGTGGACAACATCAGAGTGAATAAGCGAGTTAATTTATTGACCAATGTATAATTACCTTAAAGTTTAGAATTCTGAATAAGCTAAGATTAAAATGGTAATGTCATTACCAGGGTGGCTAGATCGGGTTTCCATTGATATTGAGACAACGAAACCTTGCCTATGTTCACTGTGATACCTTCTAATCTTAATAATTCTTGCTGTGTTTGAAAAGGTTCGGTATTTTTTGCAAAGGAAATCTTACCTTGACTATTGATAACCCTATGCCATGGGAGCCCAAGTGTTTCAGGCGCTAATTTCAATGCTCTAGAGACATAACGAGCTCGACCAGGTAACCCTGCTAAATCAGCAACAATTCCATAAGGTAGCACAGTGCCTTGAGGGATAATATTTACAATAAACCATATTCGCTCCATTGGCGTCAGTTTAGTCATGTGCTCCCATATAACGTCTTCAAGCAGAGTTTAGTGGTGTATTAGCAACAGATAATAGAAAAATTGCGGCCATAGTACAACCGTAATTTTATGAGATATGATTTTACGTTTAACAGTTATAAAACGGTGAGATAAATACATAAAAAATGGCTGAATGCGCCACCAAGTACAAAAAAATGCCAAATGGCATGATTAAACGGAATGCGTTTTCCAACATAAAAAATCACCCCTAGACTATAAAATAAACCGCCAGCAAGCAGTAAGCTTAAGCCTAAATCGCTCATGTGAGTTTTTAAATCGCCCATTACAGTGACGCATAACCAACCCATTACTAAATAAAGCACTACGCTAAATGCTTTAAAGCGACCGATAAACAATGTTTTAAAGATAACCCCGCCCAAAGCTAAAGACCAAATAGCAGTAAGTACCACCGTGGCTTGTGTGCTTTGTAAACTGATTAGCATCATTGGCGTGTAGGTGCCGGCAATTAACGTGTAAATAGCACAGTGATCTGCCATTTTATAGCGTTTACGCCACAGTGCACTTTTACTTGAGTGATATAATGTAGAGGCAAGAAACAATGCGATTATGCTAATGCCATAAATTGCCACACCAGTAATTTGCACTAAGGTTAAATGATCGGGGGCTTTTATCAGCATTAACATTAAGCCGATGATGCCAGCAATAACACCTAATGCATGTGAAAGGGCATTAGCTTTTTCTTCTGCTTGGCAGTAATCTGATCCGCTCGATACCGCAACTGTTTGCTGAGATGCCAAAGTGTTTGATAATGAATTCATAATATCCTGTAAATCACGCTGATTGGATTTTGAGCAAGGTTAGTCTATCAGCCTCAAAACCAAATAGCTATATTCAGGTGAACACGTGTAAGCTGAAAATATTGTCCATATTTGGGTTACTGATAATTTTATTTTAACGTTTGATTGGGTAAACGTTTATTAATCCAATTCAAACATTAACAGCACAAATAAGGTGCTACTCAATGACGTTGTTGACGTTATACTTAGCCCATCATTCTTGGTGAATTAGTCTTTATGTCTGAAAAAAAACCACAGTCCAGTTCGCTTCAATCTGCGATAACCAATAGCGCTGATCCACGTTGGGATAACAAACTATCACAGCAAGTTGATAGTGCGAGTATTGACAGTGCGAGTATTGAATTTGATAAAGGCGTGACACCTTTTGTTGAGACAGAAGATGAAGTGGTAGATGAAAAACAATTACAACATCATCAACAACAAGTCGCTGATGAAATTCAGTTGCAGTTAACTGGCGCGATGGGATCCGTATCAGATAATAGTGAATTTTTATTGCAGCCCAATCAACCAATCATTAGTGGCAATGCTTGGCAACGTTTTGTGGCTTCAGTGAGTAACAGTCGTTACACCACATTGGTCGTGATTTTAATACATGTGTTCGTTATCACTATCGCGTTGATATTTGGTCGAGTTGATATCAGTGGTATGACAGAAGTCACGGTGACTGATGAACAGACAACAAAACCATTACCTCCGTTAAAAAGTTATCTTATTACTCAAGCTGAATACGATAAGTTAGTTGAACGAGCTCAATCAAATACAGCAATCCAAGATATTGAATCTGAATCAGAAAAAGTTCCTGAAACAGGGATGTCTAAGGAAATGGATGGGCCAGAGATTGAGTCTGAGTCAGCAGAGCCTATAATAAATTAATTCCACATACTGTTTGTCCAGTATGTACAATCAGTATGTGCAATCAGCGTTAAAATAAACACCGTTTGCGTGTAGCGTTAAGGTAAATTGTGGTATTTAAAGCGGTGGGCAATCGTTGACCAGCATAACGCACACAAGATGCCACAAATGAGACCCACCAGATGTGATTCAGTGGCAACTCTGGCATTAATTAACTGGGTGATACTGTTTGTCGCGCCAAATATCTGCTCGTATCCAACCTTAATGATAACACCAAGCAGCAGTAAATAACCTGAACGGTAACCCTTGTGGATATCCATTACTGCACCAAAAGCAAATAATCCATGCAACAAACCACTTAACCCAACATAGGCTTTTAAACTAGGATAAAACAAATATAAACCAATACCTTCCAAAATACACAAACTGATAAACAGCAATGTAAATTTGCCTGGATGACGCTTGTAATGGACTTCATGTAAAAACACAATTACCCATAATCCTGCCAAATTCATCAGTAAATGCCATAAATTAGTATGTAACAGGTTACCGGTGATTAATCGCCATATTTGTCCATCAGTAATGGCGTCATATTGATAACTTAAATACTGATCAATGGGCAAAAATGCAGGCGTTGGTATATCTGCCGCAAAAAGCCCAATACAAATAAGACTTATGGCAACGACAAAGTGATAAAGCCCAACAGTGTTTGATTTATGATTTAGCAAAATATCCTCTTTTCGCACCGTCAAAACAAGCCAATTTAATTTATCTAAAGACACTAAACTTAACTGTAGCGCAAAATTAACGCATGGCGTTAACCTGTGTGTATGTTGGTGTCGTCATCAAAATAGCGCTGCCGCCGAGTTGCATTAATCCGTTGCCGTTAGTGACAGCAAGTTATCGATACTATTATAGCTTACTGTTTAATGAGTCCATCACTGATTGACTATTTTGCAAGTAATCATCTAGGCCACGTTGACGTAATACACAAGCGGGGCAATCACCACAACCTTTACCAATAATGCCGTTATAGCAAGTTAACGTTTGATGTTGCACTAAAGCTAATTGCTGATATTTATCAGCCAGCGCCCAGGTTTCAGCTTTATTAAGCCACATTAATGGAGTAATTATCTTGAGGGGTTTATCCATTCCTAGCGCTAATGAGTTTTGCATTGATTGAACAAATTCATTACGACAATCTGGATAGCCAGAAAAGTCGGTCTCACACACGCCGGTAATAATAGCATCGCAACCCAATTGATAAGCGTAGATGCCTGCTAAGGTTAAAAATAAAATATTACGTCCAGGCACAAAAGTATTCGGCAAGCCATTATTCATCAACTCATGTGATACCGGTATAGCATCACGTGTTAATGCTGAAATGGCTAACTCGTTTAATAAGGTGGTGTCCATGACTTTATGGCTAGCTAGTTTCAACTCTGTTGCTAAAGATTTTGCCACTTCGATTTCTTGACGATGGCGTTGACCATAATCAAATGTGATCCCATGCACTTCATCATATTGAGATAAAGCCTGGATAAGGCAAGTAGTTGAATCTTGACCGCCACTGAAAACAACAAGGGCTTTAGTTGGGGTATTTTGCTTTGCATCTGACATGGATATACTCTTAACGTACTGAACTGACTCGCAAGATCGGTGTGATCAACGCCTAGTGGTTCAGGTAAATAGAATTGATATGTTACCTAAGCCAGGCCCAACTGCAAAGCTGTAGGTGTAAATACTTGCAGCTAACGCTAAAATACTCTATAAATGCCGCCCCGTTATAAGCCAGGTAGCCAATACTTGTCAGCAGAAGTAAGGTAAACAATGAAATATCCCGTTAACGAAGTATTTGAAACAATACAAGGTGAGGGCACATATACTGGTGTTCCTGCACTGTTCGTTCGCTTGCAGGGTTGTCCTGTAGGTTGTGCATGGTGTGATACTAAGCAAACGTGGGATGTGTTACCCGAAAATAAAGTGACTGCCGAGCAAGTGATTCAAGTTGATGGCACTATCGGCAGATGGGCTGATCATACTGGTCACACATTAGTGCAAGCATTCCAAGATAAAGGCTTTACTGCTAAGCACATTGTGCTAACCGGTGGTGAGCCGTGTTTGTACGATTTAACAGAATTAACCACGATTTTTATTGAGGCTGGTTATCAGGTACAAATAGAAACCAGTGGTACTTTTGAGGTGAAATGTCATACAGATGTTTGGGTGACTGTATCACCTAAAATCAATATGAAAGGTGGCTATAAGGTACTCGAACAAGCATTAAATCGTGCTAATGAAATTAAGCATCCGATCGCCACTGAACACCATATTGAAGAGTTAGATGAATTATTGCTGAATATTGATGTCACTGATAAAACCATTTGCTTACAACCTATTAGCCAAAAGGCGCGCGCAACAGAACTTGCCATGAAGGTGTGTATTAGCCGTAACTGGCGTTTATCGATTCAAACCCATAAGTATTTGAATATAGACTAAAGTGTTTCTTAGTGAAAATTAAGATTATATCCAGTGGTGAAACGAAAAAGCCGTTGAATCTATATTCAACGGCTTTTTAATTTCACCAGGTTAACGTAGTAAACCAGATTGATTAAACGCGATGAGTTTTTCTCGGTAGTGTTCGAAACAGCCTATATTGTCTTCTATCCATTGCGGGTTGTAATAGGTATCGAGATAGCGCTCACCCGCATCACAAATTAAGGTCACAATAGAGCCTGTTTGACCTTCATTACGCATTTGTGTTGCCAGCAACAACGCCCCATATAAGTTGGTGCCAGTAGATGCACCCGTTTTACGCCCTATGAGTTGTTCTAACCACTGAATCGTTGCGATAGAGGCGGCATCAGGGATCTTAATCATGCAGTCAACAACACCAGCAATAAATGACGGTTCAACACGTGGCCGGCCAATTCCTTCTATTTTACTGCTCTTATCGCTAATAATGCTCGCATCACCACTGTGAAAGTAATCGTAGAATACCGAGTTTTCCGGATCGACTACGCACAGTTGCGTCTGTTGTTGTTGATAACGAATATAGCGACCAATAGTTGCGCTAGTGCCACCGGTACCTGGGCTCATGACAATCCAACTTGGAATAGGATGAGGCTCTTTTTCCATTTGGTTAAAGATTGAATCAGCAATATTGTTATTACCCCGCCAATCGGTGGCGCGTTCAGCATAAGTGAATTGGTCCATATAATGGCCTTGCAACTCAGCGGCTAATCTTTCTGATTCAGCATACATTTGACTGCCATTATCGACAAAGTGACATCGTGCACCGTAAAACTCTATTTGTTGAATCTTCTTTTTTGCGGTCGTTTTTGGCATGACAGCGAAAAACGGTAATCCGAGTAATCTTGCAAAATAGGCTTCAGAAACAGCGGTACTGCCAGATGAAGATTCAATAATGGGCGTGTCTTTTTTTATCCAGCCATTACATAACGCATATAGAAACAGTGATCGAGCTAAGCGATGTTTCAAGCTACCTGTTGGATGAGTACTTTCATCTTTTAAATAAATGTCTATTCCAACAAGTAGTGGAAGATCTAATTTTATTAGATGGGTGTCTGCAGACCGTTGAAAATCGGCTTCTATTTTTGCGATGGCCTGATTGACCCAAGTAGATGACATGCAATGATACTCGTTATTCCAAAAAGGAATAAATAATAACTAAAATATAAAGTTAAGAGTAGTGTTTATCGACATAAGCAAACATATTTAATTAAAAATAGCAGACGAAAGACAGTACCGGAGAATCAACAGATGACAGCACGAGGTAATACAGAAAGTAATTAGGTAAGGAATATCAATAAATTGTAACACTGAGATAGGGTAAAACAGAAAGTATTAACGAGACAAAAAATGACAGGAGGAATGATTCTAGCACTTGAACTGATGGTGTTTTTATTGTTATCTGGATTAAAATACAATTAACAATCGCAAAATGTAAAATGGTGGAGGGAGAAGGATTCGAACCTTCGAAGGCTGAGCCGTCAGATTTACAGTCTGATCCCTTTGGCCACTCGGGAACCCCTCCACAGCAAGATAAATAGGAATAAAAGAAAGATGGTGGAGGGAGAAGGATTCGAACCTTCGAAGGCTGAGCCGTCAGATTTACAGTCTGATCCCTTTGGCCACTCGGGAACCCCTCCACATATTTTCTTTTTTTCTTACTCTCTTTTTACATTCTAACTCTTTACATCTTTAACACTTTTAGATTTGAACTTTGAAGCAACGCAAATGGTGGAGGGAGAAGGATTCGAACCTTCGAAGGCTGAGCCGTCAGATTTACAGTCTGATCCCTTTGGCCACTCGGGAACCCCTCCTCAATTGCGGTCGCCATAGTAGTCAGAAACCTTTTATATGTAAAGTGGATAATTGAATATTTTACTAAAGTTTATGACTGTTTGGTCGATAAAATAGCATCGAGCAGTGGTAGTGATGTTTTTATATGCAAATTGAGTCAACATTAGTCAATGAGTTACAAATAGGGAGCCGATTAAACGTTGCGATTGAAAACAATCGTCGCGGTGAATTTGGTTTGCTATTGGCTATGTTGTCAGTTGATGCTCGCGATATGGCTCAATTTCAGTTAGATAATGATGTAGAAAGCACACAAAAACTGCGACAACAATTTTCTGTACCTCAACCCCAGTTATTAGTAGATGATATTTCTATTCACCCAGACACTATTGATAACGCGATGTTATTTCAGCAGCAAGGCGCACGGCAGTTTCAACTACAACAAGCATTGACACCTGAAGCGCTAGTGATAAGAGGCGCTCAATCTGATGCGATGGTTGAAGTATTAAGTAACTGTGATTACTTAACTAAGCATAAAGCGATTAATGCTTACCAACAACACACCCCATTAGAAGATATGCATTTTTTAGAACAACTCAGCACGCAACGTAAAATATCTAATACGTTATCTTTACAACTGGCTTAACTGCTGAGATTTCAGGCTAAAATCCTGAGACTATGATTTAATTTTGATAATTGTGAGCATGGCAAATAAAAGCTTGCCAAAACTCAGTTATATTTGCCATTTGACGTGATTCAAACAGATGGGGTGACATAATGATTAAGCAAATTAAACAGCAGCAAGGAAATGTCAGTGACAGTTGTACTGAATGCGGCAGTTATGTAGATATTGGCGCGGTTGTGGAAGCAGAAGATACGTTATTACTGCTTAGCTTTGTAGGAGACGATGCCTTATTGCAAGCTCAATCTATGCTGCAAGTGGCTCAAGAGCGTTTTCCTGATACTAAAGCGGACATTATTGATGAAGATAGCACTATTTCATTGAAGCTTGATTTTGCGTTCAGCGTAGAGAAAATGATTTTTCAACTTGAAAATCAACTGTAGATTTCAGTCGTTTGTATTAGAAATATACATTGTCATATAATTGATGTTAAACACATTTTGTGGGAGTGGGTTTAGCGTGTCAACAATCCAAATAAAGCGTAACAATATATTAGTAAAGGATTGCTGTTTTTTAGTATCGCGTGTAATCTGCTTTACATAACAAAAAGGTATAGTAGCGTATGGTAATGTAACGTTATTCATACCTTTAACGCGAACTTCACTCCCTATGTATTATTGTAACATTATCACTCAAATTCTGATTTTCAGAACTAATAATAACAAGTGTACTGATTAATAATGTAAAAATTTAGGGTTATGAAGCCATTTTTCGGGATGTAAATGAATCGAAAAGAGCAACAGCACTTATTGGAATTAATTGTAAATTCCAGTGCTAAACAACAAGGTGATTTCTCAAAAACTGCAGAGTTAGTGTGTCAACTGCTGCGTGAGTATTTTGCTGCGTCATTTGTATCCGTGTGGACTCTCGTAAGTCAATCTGCGAATGATGATTTTACTGCTGATGATGAAGACAATTTTACTTGTCAGCATACTCTAGTAGCCAGTAAGATTGATGAATCATTGAGTCATTTATCTCACCTGAGACACATCACAATAGATCCTCAATATTTTAATGAATTACGATCTCACCGTTATATTTTATCCTCTGATAACTCGCACATAAATCTCGTTGAAACATTTTCAGATTACTACCAACATCATAACATTGTCACCAGTATCGATATTGCCATCCGAATTAATGGACATATTGAAGGTGTGTTATCGGTTGAAAGCTGTGAAAAGGTTAATTGGATAAAATCTGATATTCAGTTTGCTATTCAATGTGCTGACCAATTAGCTTTGACGCTAGCGACTCGTTATACCTATGATAGCAATGAACAAATTTACTTATTGCGCAATGCAACCGAGCAATCCGAACATGTCGTGATGCTGGTGAATACCGATAGTCTAATCATCGAGTATGTTAATAGTGCCCATGAGAAAATGACTGGGTTGCCACGGGAAACTGTTGAGCACCATAGTGCATCGAGTCTTGATATTTTTAGAAATACCCCACAATTACTTGACGATCTAATCAATAAATTACGTAATAGTGAGATTGTTAAAGGTAACCTTAAGCTCGCGCGGATTGATGGCAGTGAATATTGGCTAAATTATCATATTACCCCGTTTGTAACGGAGCAGGGTAAGCATTATGCGTTAGTGTCTAGTTATGATAATTCGGCAGAATATTTTCACAAAGCGGAATTAGAGCGTTTAGCATGGCATTGTTCTTTGACAGGCTTGCACAATCGTAGTCATTTTACTCCTCAATTAGATCGTGCCACTGCTGGGATACTGATTCTGATTGATTTATTAGGCTTCAAGCGCTTTAACGATACCCATGGTCATGTTCAAGGCGATAGCCTTTTAATCGAAATCGCACGGCGCTTAAAACACTTTGCTGTATCTGTTAATGCTATTGATGTTGCCAGAATAGGTAGCGATGAATTTGCTGTGTTATTGCCACCCATGCACTCTGAGACCGATGTCGAACAAATGATCAGCCGGTTATATATGAACCTAGCTGCGCCATCGGTTATCTCGCGTGAGAAAGTTGAGCCAAAACCGGCGCTTGCAGTGGTTGATATTAAGTCTGTTGTTGGGATGTTTGCCCCGTTATCTTGTGCCGATATTACCTTACAACATGCTAAAAAGAAAAATGGTGCACATTACCAGTTTTTTAATGAAGCACTACTTGAAACGTTTACCACCAACGCTGAAATAGAGCGTGATTTACATAGTGCTATTCGTGGTCGAGAATTTGAGTTGTATTATCAACCCTTAATGGACTTACAACATAATCAGTATATTGGCGCTGAAGCATTAATTCGTTGGAATCACCCTAAAAAAGGCGTGTTATATCCAGGTGCGTTTATCGAAATCGCAGAACAAACCGGGTTGATTAACCAAATTGGCGAATGGGTATTAGAAACGGCCTGTAAGCAACTGAATTTATGGCAGCATAAAAACGTCAATATTACGATGCATGTGAATGTTGCTGCGAGGCAATTTTTTAGTGGCAACTTGTACGAACAAGTTTGGCGCTTAATCACCCGTTATCGTATCAAGCCTAAAACGTTAATTCTTGAAATCACTGAAACTGAACTCATGGGTGACATTCGATATGC
Organism: Shewanella sp. SR44-4; assembly: GCF_014163715.1. NCBI lineage: Bacteria > Pseudomonadati > Pseudomonadota > Gammaproteobacteria > Alteromonadales > Shewanellaceae > Shewanella > Shewanella sp. SR44-4. The sequence continues at coordinate 34,102 of NZ_JACJDU010000022.1, forward strand.
TATCAATCTATGCCATGAGTTGGCAGAGTTAGGCGTCGGTTTAGCGATTGATGACTTTGGGACGGGTTACAGTTCAATGAAGTACTTAAAGCAATTTCCGATATCTAAATTAAAAATTGATCGCTCGTTTATCATGGATATATCTTCTAGCCACGAAAGTCGTGAGATTGTCAGTGCGATTATCGCGATGGCAAAAGCATTGAATATTTCGTTAACTGCTGAAGGGGTTGAAACTAAAGAGCAAGAGGAGTTTTTAACATTAAGTGCTTGTCATCATGCACAAGGATTTTTGTATAGCCCTGCAATCCGTGTTAATGATTTTGCTTTGTTTATTCATGCCCATGAGTCTAAACCGCAGAAATTAGTATTAATGAGCAATTCATTGGTTTAGTCAGCGTATTCCTTGTTGTGCGAATCGGACTTTACTGATGACGATTAAGATTGTGCAACTCGCATCTATTGCTATTTCGTCGCTATTGTTAATTAGTGCCCATTTAAATAATGGTTTTACGATTGCTTAGTATCTACATAGTCACTCTGCACCAGTATTTATTATCAATAAGAAGGGCTAAGCATTATTTATTGATGTTAACTCATACGTTTAGCACAACATTGTTTAAACTTTTTTCCGCTGTAACAGATACAAGCATCATTTCTGCCGGGTAAACGAGTTTGCATTTGCTGTCCATCGGTGTAAAACCATAAGCCATCTTTTTTGATAAATGACGAACATTCATAAACCGCATCAATATGCTTATTTTCAATAAACCACGCTTTAAATGTCACTTCACCACAGTCAGCCTGTTGATTCGATGATAATACCTGTAAACCTAACCACTGAGTTTTACCTTGGGCAAGCTGTTGTTCAGTCAAACCGTGTAAATAGTCTGGATGATGCGTGGCAATCAAGTAGCTAAACTGACGTAATACAAAAGCACTATAGCGAGAGCGCATTAAACGCTCTGGCATCTCTGCTACAACAAGACCGGCATGATAGGCTTCACAGCACTGGTAGTAGGGCAAACTACTGCCACACGGACAAGATGCCTGCTTTATCGCGGATAAATCACTATTGTTCATCAGGTAATTCTTTTGACGTGGCAGCGATAAATTGTCGGCCGTAATAAAGATTCGGTACTGGTTTAGCGTCATAGTAAAAATGTGGCGCGGCGTGAGTGTTAGAGTCGACACTAATTTTCCACTGTTGTTTACTGTCTTTGGTAAACACAGTCACAAATTTACCGGCAAACTCACTGACCGGTTCGCCAGATTCTTTTCCTGGGTGAAAACGGACTAAATAATAACCGATGTCAGTTGCGCTATTTGGCTCGCTATAACGTACAAGTACACGAAAATCGACTTCAAGTTTAGCGTTCTTACGTTTAATTTTATTAAAAAATCGGCTATACAGATTGAGGATATTTTCTTTACCGCTAATAATTCCTCTGTCTTGTGTTTCAGAAATATAAACTGCATCGTCAGTATATATGTTTTCCATAGCGGCTAAATCGAGTTGTTCAAAAGCGTTAGTCAATTTTGTAAAATTGGCATTCAAAACCTGGTGAGGGATCGATTCAGTGGCATAAACATTCGAACTGCTAACGCACAGGCTCACTGCAAGAAGCAGTGAAGATAGCCATGGCGTATTCAAAATGGTCAATATTCTTATCAAGGAATTATTCTCTTTTTATCTAATGTAAATCAATAATGGCAAGCGATACCGTTAGCACAACTATAAATTATTGAGCAACTTTGCTAAAGGATAGAATCTTTACAAAGTATGTAGGAGGTGACATATGTCGTTAAGTGATGACGAATTATTTTTGCAAGAAATGGCCGATGTGACCCCTCTTAAATATGAACATCAACCACAAACCACCCAAATATGGCTTAATCCATTAAGTTTAACAGATGCGCAACTGGCAAAGCGAGCGGCAGCTGAGCAACATGAGTTGTTACAGTTATTACCCACTGAGGCTTATTTATTTGCACCCCTTAAGCCAGACGATGTGGTGAGTTATAAAATGGATGGCATCCAAGACCAAGTATTTAAACAACTTAGTCTTGGAAAATACCGTTTTCAAACCGTATTAGACTTACATGAATATCGGCTTTTACAGGCTCGTGAAAGCTTACTTAATTGTGTGTTAAGTGCTTATGAGCGCGGCGAACGTAACATACTGGTTATCCATGGAAAGGGGTATAAAAGTAAACCTTATCCAGGATTGCTTAAATCCGCAGTCTGTCATTGGTTACGCTTTATTGACCCCGTAATCGCATACCATTCGGCTACTAAACAGAGTGGTGGCGTTGGCGCTGTATTTGTGATGCTAAAAAAATCACAGCAAAAAAGGATTGAAAATAGTGAGCTGAATAGAAAAGGTCGCGGTTTTAGATAGGTTTTAAGCTAATTAATTATCGGTATAAATAAAAAGGACGCCAATTTATATTGGCGTCCTTTTCAAGAGTGAATTAATTAGATGATAAAATGCGAGTTTCTGAGTGACCATTTATTTGAGTCAGCTACTGATTCAGCCCTATTATTTATTAATTCAACTAATTGCTATAACCCTTTAGTACAGATCATTAGTACAGTTCATTAGTACAATTGGTCATCACTAGCGTTACCAGCCACACTGACGATTAGCTTGGGTATTTTGCTCATCTAACCACACTTGCAAAGGTGCAAAGTAATCTAATACTGCCTTGGCATCCATTTTATCGGAACCCGTCACTACACTCAGTGCTTCCGGCCAAGGTTTGCTGGCGCCCATTTCGAGCATTTCATTCAACTTAGCCCCCGCTTCTTTATTTCCATAAATGCTACAGCGATGAACTGGGCCGGTATCACCTGCAATATCACACAGTGCTTTGTGGAATTGGAACTGCAAAACATGCGCTAAGAAATAACGCGTATAGGGAACATTACCAGGAACATGGTATTTAGCACCAGGGTCGAAGTCGGCTTCAGTACGTTCAATTGGCGCTTTAACACCTTGGTACTTTTCACGTAAGTCCCACCAGGCTTGGTTATATTGCTCCGGTTTAATGGTGCCGTTAAATACTTGCCAGCGCCATTGGTCGATCATCAAACCGAAAGGCATAAAGGCAATTTTATCTAATGCTTGCTTTAACAATAAGCCGATGTCTTTTGACGCATCGGGTACGGTTTCGAGCAAGCCAATTTTTTGCAAATATTTAGGCGTAATCGATAAGGCAATCGTGTCACCAATGGCTTCATGGAAACCATCGTTGGCAGAGTTTTTAAAGATAAACGGCTGATTTTTATAAGCACGTTGATAAAAGTTATGGCCTAATTCGTGATGAATAACGCTAAAGTCTTCAGCATTTTTCTGAATGCACATCTTTATCCGAAGATCATCTTGGTCGTCTAAATCCCATGCAGATGCATGACACACCACATCACGGTCTTGAGGCTGAACAAACATTGAGCGAGTCCAGAATGTTTCTGGTAATGCACCAAAGCCAAGTGAAGTGAAAAAGCCTTCAGCTTGTTTGACCATTTTTGTTTCATCGTAGCCATTCTGGGCTAACAATTCGGTAACGTTGTAACCTGGGTCTGCATCTTTAGGTGCGACACTATTATAAATCGTGCCCCATTGCTGAGCCCACATATTGCCCAATAAATGTGCAGGGATAGGGCCTGTTTTAGGTGCAACGTCGTCACCGTATTGCTCATTTAGTTCACCACGAACATAACAATGTAATGAATCATATAGAGGCTTAATTTGTGCCCATAGACGATCTAATTCGGCAGAGAATGCTTCTGGCTCCATGTCATACTGACTTCGCCATAATTCAGATAAGTCGGCGTAGCCTAAATCTTGTGCACCTTGATTAGCTAATTCGACTTCTCGTTCAAATAGTGGACGCATTGGTTTGGCTATTTCACGCCAACCTTTCCAAGCTTCTAAAAGCACTGCAGGGTCTTTCGACTCTGCCATTATATTGGAAAGCTCTGGTTGAGTGAGGCAGCGACCGTCGGCAAAGCAGTATTTGCCTTTACCATATAAACCGTTAAGTTCAGACGCGATGCTGGCAAGTTCTGCGTTTTTAGCTGGGTCTAGAGGGGCTGGTAAAACAAGGCTACTGCGTAAGCTGTTAAGTTTTCTTGCATTAACAGCATCAAGCTCTACATTGGCATATTTCGCCGCTTCAGTTGCATAGCGCACAGATGTTGAGGTGACTTTTTCACCCATAGCGGCAGACAACGCCGCGGTGTCATCAGTGATAAAATTGGAATAAATCCATTCAGCCCGATTAGCTTCAATTGATAAATTGGCTAAATCGGCTTCAGCTCTATTGACAAAATCGATAGCCGCAGCAGTATCTATCTTTTCAGTAGGTATCTGAGTGGTCGCAGTCGTGTCGCTACAGGCACTTAAGCCTAATGCTATTGAAACAATAAGTGCAATTTGAGACGGTCGTTTTAAAGGCAAGTTCATGTTGTGTGCATCCTTGTTTTTATTATCGGCATCAGTGTACCGAAAAACAGCATGTATTGCATATTAGTTAACAATCTGGTGTGGTTGTTACGATTTTTGTTATTTGTCTTAATAAAGAAAGCTGACAATTTCGATTGACATCTGTGCGCTCAATGATTAATTTAAACAGGTGTTTAAATTAACTTGGGTCTGGGAATGGCAAGCCGTACTGATACAAAAACAAGAATACTCGATGCAGCTGAAAAGTTGTTTGCTGAAAGAGGTTTTTCTGAAACGTCGTTACGACTGATCACCAGCAAAGCTGAAGTCAATTTGGCATCTGTTAATTACCATTTTGGTTCAAAAAAAGAATTAATTCGAGCTGTGTTAGCAAGATACTTAGATGTCTTTATGCCCAGCGCCGCGGTAGAGATTAAACGTATACATCATGCGCCTGAGAATGCGTCACTAAACGAGATTTTTTCTGCTTTAATTAAACCGTTACTTGAACTCAATAAAGTACGCAACGGTGGCACGATTATTTTCTTGCAGCTGTTAGGTCGCGGTTATATTGAAAGCCAAGGTCATTTGCGCTGGTTTATTACCACGCATTATGGTGAGCATTTAGCGACGTTTGTACAAGCGGTATCCGCCAGTGCACCTCACATACCTGCAGCAGAAATGTTTTGGCGTTTGCACTTCACTTTAGGGACTATTGTGTTCACTATGGCTTCTGCAGATGCATTAAATGAAATTGCCACAGCAGATTATGGTGAACATAACAATATTGAAGCCATTATCCGTAAAGTAATCCCCTACATGGCAGCAGGCGTTGCTGTCCCTGTGTTAACAAACTAAGAAGGTATAAAATGAGTATCGTCATATTGCTAGTTATAGCGATCATTGTCCTCTTTGGCGTGCGTAATATCAGGATGCAATTTATTACGCGTCCAGTATTTTCGTTTTTCAAAAAAGTATTGCCTCCTTTGTCGAGTACCGAGAAAGAAGCAATGGAAGCGGGTGATGTTTGGTGGGAAGGTGAGTTATTCCGCGGAAAGCCAAACTGGAATACCTTACACAGCTACGGTAAACCAACGTTAAGCGCTGAAGAACAAGACTTTATTGATAATCAAGTTCAAACCGCATTAACCATGATCGACGATTTTGATATCGTCCACAATCGCAAAGATCTTCCGCCAGAGTTATGGCAATACTTTAAAGAACAAGGTTTCTTTGCGTTAATCATTCCTAAAAAGTACGGTGGACGCGAGTTTTCTGCTTATGCAAACTCAACGATTGTAGCCAAGATAGCCACGCGTAGTGTCAGTGCTGCCGTGACCGTAATGGTACCTAACTCTTTAGGCCCTGGAGAGTTGTTGACCCATTATGGTACTCAAGAGCAAAAGGAGCGTTGGTTACCTTCACTTGCTGTTGGTAAAGACATTCCCTGTTTCGCGCTCACGGGCCCAGAAGCGGGCAGTGATGCTGGTGCGATACCCGATATCGGTGTTGTTTGCCTGCGCGAATTTGAAGGCGAAGAGACATTAGGTTTAAGCCTAACGTGGAACAAACGCTATATTACCTTAGCACCAGTTGCTACCGTGCTCGGTTTAGCGTTCCAAATGCGCGATCCGGACGGTTTACTCGGTGACGTTAAAAACATAGGCATTACGTGTGCGTTGATCCCAACTGACCATAAAGGTGTTGAGATTGGTCGTCGACATAACCCATTAATGATGGCGTTTATGAACGGTACAACAAGTGGTGAAGATGTATTTATTCCATTAGATTGGATTATTGGTGGACCACAGTTTGCCGGTAAAGGCTGGCGTATGCTGGTTGAATGCTTATCTGCAGGACGTGGTATCTCATTACCTGCTCTGGCAACCGCATCTGGCCATGTCTGTACCAAAACGACCACAGCCTACAGTTATGTTCGTCAGCAGTTTGGTATGCCTATTGGTCTTTTTGAAGGCGTACAAGAAGCGATGGCGCGTATTATCGCCAATACTTACCAGCTGGAAGCTGCACGACGTTTAACCACACAAGGTATCGACTTAAAAGTTAAACCTTCAGTGGTGACTGCAATTGCAAAATACCACATGACAGAGCTAGGCCGTGATGTGTTAGAAGATGCGATGGACATTCAATCAGGTAAAGGTATTCAATTAGGGCCTAAAAACTATTTAGGTCATGCTTATATGGCAACACCTATTTCAATTACGGTAGAAGGTGCAAACATTCTTACTCGTTCATTGATGATTTTTGGTCAAGGTGCAACCCGTTGTCATCCATATGTTTTGGCTGAAATGGAAGCCGCAGCAATGGAAGATGAAACTTCTGCATTAGATCGTTTTGATTCTTTGTTGCTAGGTCACATTGGTTATGCGATGGGTAATGCATTACGTTCATTTGGTAGTGCATTAACAGGCAGCCGTTTTGCCAGTGCACCAGTGAGTGGCCCAACGCAGCAGTATTATCGTGACATGACGCGTATCTCTTCGTCACTGGCCATTATGACTGATTTATCGATGTTAATTATGGGCGGGGACCTTAAGCGTAAAGAAATGCTTTCTGCGCGTATGGGGGATGTACTAAGTCAGTTATATCTTGCATCTGCAACGTTAAAACTGTTTGAAGACAATGGTCGTCAGCAAGATGATTTACCGGCAGTACATTATGTTATGACTGAGCGTTTACATTTAGCGGCTAAAGCGCTTAATGACGCGATTCGTAATTTCCCGAGTAAAATTACTGCGGTATTACTACGAGTGTTGATTTTCCCATTAGGTAACCACTTCAATGCACCAAGTGATAAATATGCAGTTGATTTAGTCAAAGGTATGCTTAAGCCTGGACCTGCTCGTGATCGCATTACTTTCCTTTGTGGAGAGTTTGAAGGTGACACTAGTGGTATTGCTGAAGTTGAAAATGCGTTCTTAGCTAAATATGCAGCGAAAGATTTGTATAAGAAACTTAAGAAGGCACAACGTAGTGGCCATATAAAATCTAAGCTTCCTATGCTTGAGTTATTTGACGTGGCGTTAGAGAAAGACATTATCACTGAAGCTGAGCATAAACAGCTTGTTGAGGCGGACGTATTACGTTTAGCTGCTATCAACGTGAATGACTTTGAGAAACTATAATCTCAGTTGATTAATTTGATATAGATCTTTGAAACAAATTGGCCCTGACTTTGTCGGGGCTTTTTTTATCCATCACGTTCTGGGGGGAAGCTGTTAAGCGAACAAGCGAACAAGCGAATAAGCGAATAAGCGAATAAGCGGTTGCAACGTTTAACGTCACTTTATTGCGCTATGTCGCAAGAGCTCAAAAATAACGGATAAAAAAGCCAATCCGAAGATTGGCTTTATTATTAACGAGTGTATATCACTGCATGTACGTTAGTGAATGTTACTCGTTATGCTCGGCTTGATTAAGCAACGATCAACACTTTGCAAGTGTTAGTGCCACCGATGGTTTCCATCGCGTCACCTTTAGTCATCAGTACCATATCACCACTGACTAAATAACCTCTGTTCACCATGCAATTTAATGCTTCTTTAGCTAGCTCATCGGCAGGGTACGCAGTTGAGTCAAACTCAATTGGTTGTACACCACGGTACATTGCCATGCTGGCTAATGTCTTTTGATGACGAGATAATGCAAAAATAGGTAAACCAGAGCTAATACGTGACATTAATTTAGCTGTCGCGCCAGATTCTGTTAACGAAATAATCGCTTTAACGCCAGGTAAATGGTTAGCCGCATACATGGTTGAAAGGGCAATTGTTTCTTCAACAGAAGAGAAGCGTTGATCCATGCGGTGCTTAGACACATTGACACTTGGGTGTAATTCAGCGCCTAAACAAACGTTAGCCATTGCCATAACGGTTTCTTCAGGGAAGTCACCAGCGGCAGTTTCTGCTGAAAGCATTACCGCATCAGTACCGTCTAACACTGCGTTAGCCACGTCCATTACTTCTGCACGTGTTGGCATTGGGCTGGTAATCATCGACTCCATCATTTGGGTCGCAGTGATCACAGCTTTGTTGAGTTGACGCGAGCGTTCAATTAGGCGTTTTTGTACGGCAACAAGTGCAGCATCACCAATTTCGACACCCAAATCACCACGAGCAACCATGACTACATCTGATGCGCGGATAACATCATCCATTGCTTCATCGCTTTCAACGGCTTCAGCACGTTCAACTTTAGCGACAATTAGCGCTTTACTGCCGGCTTCAAGTGCTAACGCACGTGCTAGATCAAGATCAGCACCAGTACGTGGGAATGATACGGCTAAGAAATCAACATCAATTAAGGCTGCAGTTTTAATATCTGCCATGTCTTTTTCAGTTAGGGCCGGAGCGGTTAAGCCGCCACCTTTCTTATTGATGCCTTTGTTATTAGATAACGGGCCTGCTACAGTAACCGTTGTGAAGACTTTGTGGCCTTCAACACGGTCAACTCTTAACTGCACTCGACCATCATCAAGCATTAGTATATCGCCAATGACTACATCATTAGGCAATTGCTTGTAATCAATACCAACTTGTTTATCATCGCCTTCGCCTTTTGCTAAGTCAGCATCAAGAATAAAGCTATCACCTAAGTTAAGTTTGATTTTTTGGTTATCTTTGAAGGTAGAAATACGTATTTTAGGACCTTGTAAGTCACCTAAAATAGCGACATGCTTGCCCAATTCTTTAGCGATTCTACGTGTATCTGTAGCACGTTTTAAATGATCTTCTGGTGAACCATGTGAGAAGTTAAGTCTAACAACGTTAGCTCCTGCGGCGATAATTTTACGCAAATTGTCATCGCGGTCAGTTGCTGGTCCAAGTGTAGTAACGATTTTAGTTCTGCGGAACATAAGATACTCCGTTAATGATAAGAAAGATTTTTTGTTAAATTGAATTTGGTTATTTAAAGTACTTAAACAATCTTAGCACTTAAATGATGTAACTATATTAACAGACATTCTGGGAAAATGTAGTAAAGTTACCAACAAAATGATCGTTTTTAATATGTAATTTATGTGACAGATTAGCGATTTTTATAATAAAAAAGGCCAAACAGACTAAACCGTTTGGCCTTAAGAACAATATTTGATAGCTGTCGATGAGATTTTACGCGATCAAACATAACTGAATTGTGTAATTATTTACCAGTTATCTTGAAAGCTTCATGCAAAATTATCACTTTATAGAGTATAGACTCTATCTTTATGCAGCCTAAAACAAACAATTTACGCAGTTAAATAATCCATAAGATATGTTTATTTAACCGCCCATCAATTTAGATGGTTAAATCCTTGTTCACACGAGATTCTTTCAACACTTCTTTTACACGTTTTAAATTATCACGGAAACGAGGGCCGCGGCGTAAGGTAAAGCCTGTTGCCAACACATCTATAGTAACCAATTGCGCTAAGCGCGATGCCATCGGTAAATACATGTCGGTGTCTTCGGGCACTTCCATCGTTACAGGCAATGTACACTCATAAGACAATGGTGAGTTACGGGCGGTAATACCAATCACAGCAGCGCCGTTTTCACGTGCAATACGAGCTATTTCAATCAGTGATTTAGTCCGGCCAGTATGCGAAATCAATACGACTACGTCGCCTTCATTACAGTTAATACAGCTCATTCGCTGCATTAACACGTCATCGAAGCATATTACTGGTACATTAAAACGAAAGAACTTGTTTTGCGCATCGTGGGCTACAGACGCTGATGCACCAAGGCCAAAAAACGAAATAGTCTTGGCTTGAGTGAGAATATCGACTGCTTTATTTATCGCTGATGTATCTAAACTTTGACGGGCAGTATCGAGCGATGCCATTGAAGATTCGAAGATTTTTGTTGTGTACGACTCAGGCGTATCATCTTCTTCAACATGTCGACTAACATAAGGTGTACCGTTAGCAAGACTTTGAGCCAAATGTAACTTAAAATCAGGGAACCCTTTTGTGTCTAATCGACGACAAAATCGGTTAACAGTTGGTTCACTAACATCAGCCATTTTGGCTAATGTGGCAATACTTGAATGTATAGCTGTTTGCGGTGAGGCTAATATGACTTCGGCAACTTTACGTTCCGATTTACTAAATTGGGTAAGGCTTTTTTGAACCTTTTCAAGGGTATTCATAAGCAAGCATCCGCTAAAAAGTAGCTAAAAGTAGGTAATGTAATTTTATATCATAACTTACAGGAATTACGTGATTTAAGTTATTTATTTACCTTTGACAGTAATCTGTAGTTATTTTTCAAGACATAGATCACGGTTGAATGGTTCTCAAGCCTTGTAATTGGTAGAAAATCATAGCAGATAATAGATACACATGACTAGATTAACAACAATAGAATAAATGCAAATTAAAGATGCAATATTTAAATTCTGTTGTTATATTACAACAAAAGTGTGTTTTTATTCATCGACCGAATTCGAACATGACACACACATATTATTAGGAGAGCTTTCAGCAATGGGCAAATCAATTGGAGCCAAGGCTTGCGACTTCGTACTTTTCGGTACAAAAGGCGATTTAGCTAGGCGTAAATTATTACCTTCTCTATATCAGCTAGATAAAGCAGAATTACTTGATAAAGAAACCAAGGTAATCGGTGTAGCAAAAGACGCATTCACTCAAGAAGAGTTTATCGCCCTCGTTACTAAAGCACTAAATACATTTGTTAAAGACGAACTTTGCCCAACAACGTTAGCGCGCTTCCTCAGTCGTTGTCATTATATCGGTACTAATTTTACAGATCCTGAAGGCTACAGTGCCTTCCACGATTTACTTGAACCAAGTAAACGCGTCATGGTGAACTACTTCGCGACACCTCCTTCGATTTTCGGTGCCATCTGCCGTTGTTTACATGCACAAGACCTTATTCAATCTGATACCCGTGTTGTGCTGGAAAAGCCAATTGGTACCGATTTAGAATCATCGCATGTGATTAATGACCAAGTTGCCGAGTTCTTTAATGAGAACCAGGTTTACCGCATAGACCATTACTTAGGTAAAGAAACAGTACAAAACTTGATTGCTTTGCGTTTTGCTAACTCATTGTTTGCCTCTAAGTGGGATAATCGCACGATTGATCATGTCCAGATTACTGTAGCTGAAGAAGTGGGTATTGAAGGGCGCTGGGGCTACTTTGATGGCGCAGGCCAAATGCGTGACATGATCCAAAACCATTTACTACAAGTGTTAACTTTGGTTGCGATGGATCCTCCAGTCAATTTAGACGCTGACAGTATTCGTGATGAAAAAGTAAAAGTACTCAAGTCACTGCGTCCAATTAACCAAGACAATGTGTATGAAAATACCGTTCGTGGTCAATACAGTGCGGGTTTCTTAAAAGGCTCGCCTGTTCCTGGTTATCTCGAAGAAGAAGATGCCAATACACAATCAAACACCGAAACCTTTGTGGCACTTCGTGTTGATATTGATAATTGGCGTTGGGCTGGTGTGCCATTCTATTTACGTAGTGGCAAGCGTATGCCGTTCAAGAGCAGTGAAATTGTGGTGTATTTTAAAAACCCACCGCATAACTTGTACCGAGCAAGCTTACGTAATCTGCCACCAAACAAATTGACCATCCGCTTACAACCTCATGAAGGGGTTGAAATTCAGATGATGAACAAAGTTCCTGGTCTTGAGCAAAAGCAACGTCTACAAACGACCAAGCTTGATTTAAGTTTCAGTGACACTTTTAAAAACGAACGTATTGCAGATGCATATGAACGTTTGTTATTAGAAGCCATGCTCGGTAATCAAGCGCTGTTTGTGCGTCGTGATGAAGTTGAGCAAGCGTGGAAATGGGTCGATGGCATCATTCAGTCTTGGGAACAAAGTGGCGAAAGGCCTAAGCCTTATCCTTGTGGAACATGGGGACCTGTGGCATCGGTTGCATTGATAACCAAAGATGGTCGTTCTTGGGACGAGTAGGGAGCTTACATGATTAAAGATACTGTATTTAAATCGTTCGACACTCCAGCTGATTTAGAAGCTAAATTAGCCGACAAAATTGCGAAGCAATTACAAGATGCTGTCGACACTCGTGGCAAAGCCAGCTTAGTGGTATCGGGTGGTTCAACACCGTTGAAATTATTTGAGCTATTAAGCCATAAGCTCGTCGACTGGAGTGATGTTTATATCACTTTGGCTGATGAGCGTTGGGTTGGCGCTGATGAAAAAGATTCAAATGAAAGATTGGTTCGCGAGCATTTATTGCAAAACCGCGCTGCCAGTGGAAAGTTTCGTGGTTTAAAAAATATGTTCGCAACCCCTGAAGCCGGTTGCGATATGACCAGCGAATCATTGGCTAATTTTCCGCGACCTTTTGATGTGGTGATATTGGGGATGGGTACTGATGGGCATACTTGTTCGTGGTTCCCTTGCAGCGCAGAACTTGATAATACATTAACCACTAAAGCTTTGTGTGTTGCGGTCAATCCGACTACGGCTCCACATGCACGTATCACTTTGTCTAAAGATGCCATTTTAAATAGTCGTCAGATTTATTTGCATCTTGTCGGAGAACCAAAATTAACTGTTTATCATCAGGCTCTTGAGAATGATGATGTTACCCAAATGCCCATTAGAGCCGTATTAGCGCAGCGTAAAACGCCCGTTGATGTGTTCTATAGCGCGTAAGGAGTTTTACCATGCACTCAGTAGTACAAGCCGTCACCGATAGAATTATCGCACGCAGTAAACAGTCTCGTTCAACGTATTTAACGGCCTTAAACGATGCCAAAGCCAAAGGTGTTCATCGTAGCGCCCTAAGTTGTGGCAATTTGGCTCATGGATTCGCGGCCTGTCAGCCAGCGGACAAAGACTCTTTACGTCAACTGACGAAAGCCAATATTGGTATCGTAACCGCATTTAACGACATGTTGTCAGCGCATCAGCCCTACGAAACCTATCCAAATATGCTTAAGCAAGCATGTGTTGACGTAGGCAGTGTGGCGCAGGTTGCTGCCGGTGTTCCTGCTATGTGTGACGGCGTGACTCAAGGTCAGCCGGGCATGGAGTTAAGTCTACTGAGTCGTGAAGTCATTGCGATGTCTACTGCGATAGGTTTATCGCACAACATGTTTGATGGCGCGTTACTGCTGGGTATTTGCGACAAAATCGTCCCGGGTTTATTAATTGGCGCGTTAAGTTTTGGTCATTTGCCGATGCTATTTGTGCCTGCTGGGCCAATGAAGTCGGGTATTCCAAACAAAGAAAAAGCACGTATTCGTCAACAATTTGCTCAAGGGCAAGTTGATCGTGCTGTACTGCTTGAAGCTGAAGCTAAGTCATATCATAGCGCTGGCACTTGTACTTTCTATGGTACGGCTAACTCTAACCAGTTAATGCTTGAAATTATGGGCTTACAATTACCTGGTTCATCGTTTGTTAATCCTGACGATCCATTACGTGATGAATTGAGCAAAATGGCTGCTAAACAAGTTTGTCGTTTAACGTCAATGGGCACTCAGTACACACCAATTGGTGAAGTGGTATCTGAAAAGTCAGTAGTGAACGGCATTGTGGGTATTCTTGCGACAGGTGGTTCAACTAACTTAACCATGCACATTGTCGCAGCAGCTCGCGCCGCAGGCATTATCGTTAATTGGGATGATTTTTCAGATTTATCTGATGCAGTACCATTATTAGCCCGCGTATATCCAAATGGTCATGCCGATATTAATCACTTCCACGCTGCTGGCGGCATGGCATTGTTGATTAAAGAGTTACTTGATGGCGGTTTATTGCATGAAGATGTCAATACCGTTGCTGGTTACGGCTTGCGTCGTTATACCCAAGAACCTCGTTTGCTTGATGGCGAACTTAAGTGGGTTGATGGTGTGACAGAAAGCTTAGACAAAGAAGTATTAACCCACCTTGCTACACCGTTCCAAAGCAATGGCGGCTTGAAATTATTGAAAGGTAATTTAGGTCGTGCGGTGATTAAAGTGTCTGCAGTACCTGATAATAATCGTGTGATTGAAGGTCCTGCGATTGTGATTGATGATCAAAACAAACTCGACGCACTATTTCAGGCAGGCGAGCTTGACAGAGATTGTGTTGTGGTTGTTCGAGGTCAAGGCCCTAAAGCTAATGGTATGCCTGAGCTTCACAAGCTCACACCTTATTTAGGCACCTTACAAGACAAAGGTTTCAAAGTGGCGTTGGTCACCGATGGCCGTATGTCTGGAGCCTCTGGTAAGGTTCCTGCTGCAATTCATTTAACCCCAGAAGCACTTGATGGTGGTCTGATTGCCAAAGTTGAAAACGGCGATGTGATTCGTGTTGATGCGACAACGGGTGAATTAACCCTGTTTGTAGACGAGAAAACACTTGCAAGTCGAACTGCAGGTAAAGTGGATTTGCATCATTCAAGTTATGGCATGGGCCGTGAATTGTTTGGCGCGCTTCGACGTAGTTTAAGCAGCCCTGAAACAGGTGCTCGCAGTACTAACGCTATTGATGAATTATATTAAAAATAAAAGGAAGTCGGTAATATGATTGAGCCTAATAACTGGTTGCTTCAACCACATGACGTGTTTAAACGCAGCCCGGTAGTTCCGGTCATGGTCATTAATAAAATTGAACATGCTGTGCCTTTAGCAAAAGCCTTAGTGGCTGGCGGAATTAGTGTTTTAGAAGTTACTTTACGTACTCCTTGTGCGTTAGAAGCGATTGCTAAAATTGCTAAAGAAGTGCCTGAAGCATTGGTAGGCGCAGGGACTATTTTAAATGAAGCTCAGCTAAACCAAGCGGTTGCTGCTGGTTCACAGTTTATTATCACTCCTGGTGCAACGATTGATTTACTAAAAGCCGCCAAGAAAGGTACTGTGCCATTGATTCCCGGTGTGGCTAGTATTTCTGAGATCATGGTGGGTATGGAGTTGGGTTACACTCACTTCAAGTTTTTCCCAGCAGAAGCTTCTGGTGGCGTCAATGCACTGAAATCATTCTCTGGCCCATTGTCTGATATTCGTTTCTGTCCAACAGGCGGTATTAGCCCTGCGACTTATAAAGATTACTTAGCACTATCAAATGTTGATTGTATTGGCGGTAGCTGGATAGCACCGACTGATGCAGTAGACAACGAAGAGTGGGATCGCATTACCCAACTGTGTAAAGAAGCGCTTGCTGCACTGTAATCTCTTTATTGTGTGATGATTCAAAAACCAGCATCTGCTGGTTTTTTTATATGCATTTACTGGTGTTTTATTAGAAACCGTATAATGTTTAGCACATTGATGCAGCTTACTAAAATACTCATTAATCATTAATCATTAATGATTAATCACTAATCACTATGATATGTGAGATAAACTTTGCCTAGCAGCACCATTCATCGCGATTCCATAAAATGATGATGAATGATTTAACACAAATTTATTGATGGTTTAAGTCGATAACAAAGCAAGTTCATTCATATTAAGAGGTATTCTCCATGCTTTATGATTTAACGGTTGTACAATTTAGTAAAATGCTTAATAACCTAAGTGCAATCCTTGTCAAAGGTGAAGGCTTTGCAGAAGCTAAAAAAATTGAAATGTCGGTGTTACTTAATTCACGTTTAGCGCCTGATCAATTTAACTTAACTCGCCAAGTGCAAATTGCGTGCGATACAGCCAAATTAGCCGTCGCGCGTTTAACTGGCCAAGAAGATAGTGCGCCAAAACATGAAGATAATGAGACGACATTAGCGGAGTTACAAGCTCGTATCGCTTCTGTTGT
Source organism: Shewanella sp. SR44-4 (assembly GCF_014163715.1). NCBI lineage: Bacteria > Pseudomonadati > Pseudomonadota > Gammaproteobacteria > Alteromonadales > Shewanellaceae > Shewanella > Shewanella sp. SR44-4. The sequence goes on from NZ_JACJDU010000022.1 coordinate 50,305, forward strand.
CGATTATTTAGCCACGTTTACAGCCGAAGACTTTGCTGGTGCAGAAACGCGTAAAATTACTCATCGTCGTTGGGAAGATAAATATCTTACTGGGCGTGATTTCGCTTTTGAACATGCCATTCCTAATATTTATTTCCATGTGACAACTACCTATGCAATTTTGCGTCATAATGGTGTTGAAGTGGGCAAAAAAGACTACTTAGGTGCAATGCCATTTAAGTCGTAACCGACAAAACACTTATCCATTGATAGCACCATTTTATATGGCTAGAATAAAACCAGCATTAGCTGGTTTTTTGTTATCTACCTAAAAATGAATCTACCACAGTCAAGTAATCAATGTCAGTCATGACACCTTAGATCCACAAAGCGGTTAATCGACCTAAGCCTGAAATAGACAATATCGATCCGCCATTAAGCTTGTTATCCCACATTATGTTTCTATCATGATAATAATGTCTTTATAGACCTACAGCATTCAATGACCGGAGTGAGTATGAAAACAATCGGTATGATAGGTGGTATGAGTTGGGAGTCGACACTCAATTACTACAAAGCCATTAATCAAGGCGTGAAGTCTGCTCTTGGCGGACTGCATTCAGCCAAGATTTGTTTATACAGTGTTGATTTTGCTGAAATAGAAACCCTACAACATAAAGGGTTGTGGAATGACACTGCTATTCACTTATCGACTGCAGCGAAAGCGGTTGAAGCTGGCGGGGCAGATTTTTTGTTGATTTGTACCAATACCATGCACAAAGTGGCTGATGAGATCCAAGCACAAATCTCTATACCCATTTTGCATATTGCTGATGCCACTGCTGAGGTGTTGTTAGCCGATGGGATCAGTAAAGTTGGCCTACTCGGCACGCGCTTTACCATGGAACAGGACTTTTATAAGCAGCGGATAAGCGATAACTATCCCATTGAAGTACTAGTACCTTCATCAGACGAGCAAACATTAATCCATGACGTGATATATCAAGAGTTATGTCTGGGCACGATTAATCCGCAATCACGGCAATGCTATCTTGGTATTATTGATAAATTATATGCACAAGGAGCTGAGGCGGTAATTTTAGGTTGTACTGAAATAGCCTTACTAGTGCAGCAGCAACATACCCATGTTCCTTTGTATGATACGACTCAAATACATGCCAATAAGGCCGTTATGCTGGCATTAGCTCAGTAGACAGTTTTCGAGATAATCAACAGATTGTAAATGACACTTTGCTCCGCTAGCCGTGTTGATTTGAAACAGACTCGTTTTCGGATGCATGTTTAAGACATAAAAACGCCTTACAATATGGTAAGGCGTAATGTTAAAAGCTTACTGCTTATTATCGAATCGACTAGTCTTTATAAGCTCGGCCATAGAAGCTGTCTAATAACACTTGTTTTAGCTCTTTAATCAACGGGTAACGTGGATTGGCGCCAGTACACTGATCATCAAATGCATCTTCAGCCAGTTCATCCAGTTTGGCGATAAAATCTGCTTCATTAACGCCAGCATCTTGAATTGATGCAGGAATACCAATAGTTGTTTTTAGCTGTTCGATTTTCTCAATCAGTTTTTCAACTTTTTGAGCATCCGTTTTACCGCCTAGCTTTAAATAATCTGCAATGGCCGCATAACGACACAACGCTTTAGGGCGGTCGTATTGACTAAATGCTGCTTGCTTGGTTGGCATATCTGTCGCGTTAAAGCGGATCACGTTAGAGATTAATAATGCATTAGCCAAACCATGAGCTAAGTGAAACTCAGCACCTAATTTGTGCGCCATTGAGTGACAAACGCCTAAGAATGCATTGGCAAAAGCAATACCGGCTATGGTGGCACCATTATGGACTTTTTCACGAGCAACGGGTGCTTTAGCACCAAATTCATAAGAGTCCGGAAGGTACTTAAACAATAGGTCTAATGCCTGCAGTGCTTGGCCATCACTGTATTCGTTCGCCATCACACTCACATAAGCTTCTAACGCATGTGTGACAGCATCAATACCACCAAAAGCGGTCAGTGATTTTGGCATGTCCATGACTAAGTTAGGATCGACAATCGCCATATTTGGGGTTAATTGATAGTCCGCAATAGGGTATTTCTTTCCGGTTACTTCATCGGTTACCACGGCAAAAGGAGTCACTTCTGATCCAGTACCTGAGGTTGTCGGAATGGCAACCATTTGAGCTTTAACGCCCATCTTAGGAAATTTATAAATACGTTTACGAATGTCCATGAAACGCAGCGCTAGATCGGCAAAATCAACTTCAGGATGTTCGTACATAACCCAAATTATTTTAGCAGCATCCATTGGCGAACCACCGCCTAATGCAATAATCACATCAGGTTGGAAGCTTTGCGCAACTTTAGCGCCTTGGCGCACAATGGCTAAGGTTGGGTCAGCTTCTACTTCATAAAAAATTTCGGTTTCAAGCCCCTGTGCTTTCAGAATTTTTAAGGTTTCATTACAGTAACCGTTATTAAATAAAAACTTGTCAGTAATGATCAGCGCGCGTTTTTTATCACTTAACTCTTCAAGTGCTATTGGTAAGCTACCGCGACGGAAATAAATAGATGATGGAAGCTTATGCCACAACATGTTTTCAGCCCTCTTAGCGACCATTTTTTTATTGATTAAGTGACTTGGTCCGACGTTCTCAGAAATTGAATTACCGCCCCATGAACCACAACCTAGTGTTAATGATGGGGCTAACTTGAAGTTATATAAGTCACCAATACCACCTTGAGAAGCAGGAGTGTTAATCAAAATACGGGCTGTTTTCATTCTAAAACCAAAGGCTTTAACGCGCTCATCCTGGGTGTCTTGATTGGTATATAAACCAGATGTATGACCAATACCGCCCAAGGTAACTAAGGCTTCCGCTTTGTCCATTGCCTCATTAAAGTCTTTTGCTTTATACATCCCTAATAACGGAGATAATTTCTCGTGAGCAAAGGCTTCAGCATCATCAATATCAGTCACTTCACCAATAAGCACTTTGGTGGTACTAGGCACTTCAAAACCTGCCATTGCGGCTATCGCAACAGCACTCTGGCCTACGATATCGGCATTAAGGCCACCGTTTTTAAGGATGACACTTTGCATTGCCGCAGTTTCCGCTTTAGACAGAATATGACCACCGTGACTAATAAAACGCTCTTTAACTTGCTTATAAATGCTGTCGACTACAATCACCGCTTGTTCAGAAGCACATACCACACCATTGTCAAAGGTCTTTGACATTAATATAGAGCTTACCGCGCGTTTGATGTCTGCTGTTTCATCGATAACAATAGGTGTATTGCCTGCGCCAACACCAATGGCTGGTTTACCTGATGAATATGCTGCTTTAACCATGCCTGGTCCACCGGTGGCTAAAATGAGGTTAACTTTTGCATGAGTCATTAACTGATTAGACAATGCAACACTAGGTTGGTCAATCCAGCCAATAATATCTTTAGGTGCACCTGCTGCAACTGCCGCATCTAATACAATTTTAGCCGCTGTAGTCGTTGAATTTTTAGCTCTTGGGTGTGGTGAGAAAATAATGCCATTACGGGTTTTTAAGCTAATAAGCGCTTTAAAAATAGCAGTAGAAGTAGGGTTAGTTGTGGGGACAATACCGCAAATAATTCCGACCGGCTCTGCAATAGTAATGGTACCGAAGGTTAAGTCTTCAGATAAAATACCGCAGGTTTTTTCATCTTTGTATTTGTTATAAATGTATTCAGATGCGAAGTGGTTTTTAATCACTTTATCTTCTAATACACCCATGCCGGTTTCGGTTACGGCCATTTTTGCTAGAGATATGCGTGCATCTGCTGCAGCTAAAGCAGCCGCTCTAAAGATAGTATCGACTTTTTCTTGGCTAAAGTTTGCAAACTCGGCTTGAGCTTTGGCAACGCGCTCAACTAATAAATCAAGCTCTTGTGTATTGGTAACTGTCATAGTGGTTTCCTTTAAAAATATTCAACAAATCAGTTTTGCAAAATATTCTTTGTAAATAAAATTACAACTTTAATGCGCTATTTGCTGTGATGATGACCACAAATGCATAACGGAATGTAATTTTATTACAGTAATAGCTTGTTTTATGAACGCTATATTTTGTTGAATATGTAACTTCCGTTTGTCTAGGCATGTAAACATCACCCAAATTGGCATTAATTCATAACTAAGACCTGTTTTTAGCACCAAAGTAATGCATATATTGCGTGTTCATTCTTTATCTTGTTGCTTACCTTTAGTACGATTTTCAACTAAAAAAGCGATAATTTACAATTGTTTTACAATAGGAATAGTCTGTTTTTTGAACTTTTACATTGATGAAATAACAAATTGAATCAACTATGTTGAAAATATTCTATTGAATTTAAATAATATTTTATAATTGGGTTGCATGTATAAGCAATCGCTAAAGCTTGTTTTGCTTATTTAATTAGAGAATTGTGATTGACATCAATATTTATAAAAGGGAATATGCTCACTGTTAGGGCATATGCTCACTCGTGGTGCGAATGTTTACTCTAGTTAGTGTAATGTGGTCACTTATCCACGTTATTTGAGTTTTGTAGAACGCTACAGAATGTGATGTTGGATTTATTATTGTGGTTTCAGGTTCAGCACGCTGTAAAATATGGTTAGTTATCTGACTTGATCTGGTAAGGCGAGCATATGAACATAAATACACAATTAATAATATTCGACTGCGATGGGGTTGTGATCGACAGTGAGGTGATTAGCGCTAATGTGTTAATCGAAAAACTTGCTCAATTAGGCGCCTGCATTGATATGGCTTTTGTACAACAGCATTTTCTAGGTTGTCAATTTGCTACCGTCGCCGACAAAGTAAAGCGTTTGCTGGCACTGACATTACCTGAACAATTTGAAGCAGAATATCGTCAGCAACTATTGTCTGAGTTTGAGCGTAATTTAACCGTAACAGACGGTATTAGATCGATATTGGCAGATTTGAAAGTACCGTATTGCATAGCAACCAGCAGCAGTTTACCGCGTACAACTAGCGCATTAGAAGTAGTAGGGTTAACGGATGTGTTTGGTTTGAATGTTTTTACGGCCAGCGAAGTCAAACGAGGTAAGCCGGCACCTGATTTGTTTTTGCATGCGGCTAAACGCATGGGGGTCGAGCCACAGCATTGTTTGGTGATTGAAGATAGCTTTTTTGGCGTTAGTGCAGCTGTCGCGGCCAAAATGAAAGTGATTCATTATATTGGCGGTGGTCATATAGTCGATAACGTTAGCGATGAGTTACACCCAGTGTCACAGGCTTACCCAGAGATTGCTGTACTAAGTCATTGGCAACATTTTAATCGTCTAATGCCAGCGTTAATGCGTTGATACTGAATATAAGGGACAACATGGATAACAAGTCGAATTCAGAACTCGCGCGATTAGAGCAAGCGGCAAGAGCTGCGTGGTTATATTACGTCGCGAAGAATACTCAAGATGAAATTGCCCAAAAATTAGAAGTATCAAGACAGTCAGCGCAACGTTTAGTCGCATTAGCGGTTAGTGAAGGGTTAATTAAAGTCCGTTTAGATCACCCCATTGGTAAATGTATGGAGTTGGGCCAACAGTTAACCCAAGCTTTTAATTTATTGGAATGCGAAATTGTACCCAGCGATCCTGCTGATGACAGTTCCGTGCACGGTTTAGCGCAATGTGGTGCAGGCGTGTTAGAGCGGTACTTAAAGTCTGAACAACCTAAAACTTTAGCCTTTGGTACCGGACGAGCACTCAAAGCTTGTATCGATGAGTTACCTTCTATGCAATGTCCACAGCATAAAATAGTATCGTTATTAGGCAACATGATGTTAGACGGTTCTGCATCAGCATTTGATATCGTAGTCAGCATGGCTAATCGAGTGCAGGCTAAGCATTACCCTATGCCATTACCCGTTATTGCGACTTCAGTAGCGGAAAAGCAGTTATTGCATGACTTAGCGCCGGTAAAAAGTATTTTTGAATTAGTTAAACAAGCAGATGCCACTTTTGTTGGTATTGGGCATATGGGCGCAGAGTCACCATTATTGCTCGATGGTTTCATTAATCAGTCACAGTTAACCGAGTTAATTAATGACAATGCCACTGGTGAAATCATCAGTTGGGTGTATAACCAGCAAGGGCAGTTACTCGAGCATTCAATGAATCAATTGGTGATGAGCTCACCGTTGAGAATTGATTCAAATAAACCTGTTTATGGCATTGCTGCTGGTCAACATAAAGTTGATGCAATATTTTCAGCATTGCAAGGTCGGTTAATTAATTCATTGATAACCAATGAATATACAGCTGAAAGAATATTAGCAAAGCTAAAGTAAATGATTAAATAAAATGATGTTTAACATTGAAATTAGATCAATAACGCGTGAATAATTTATAAAAATAATGTGAATATGAATGGGGTTATTATTTCAACTCAATAGAAATAATAAATAGTCAGTAAAGGAAATATAGTATCACTTTATCATCGATTTTTGGTGAGGGTTTTACTTATTCCCTAAATAGGAATATAAAAATAATGACAACAAGTCAACATGAGGCTTCATTCAAACAAATGAATGAAGAGCAGCTGCCTGTAGCTAAAAATAAATTACATGGTTGGAAACACTTTGCAGGTTTATATGCTGGGGAGCATGTTGCCGCGACGGAGTTTGTTATTGGTGCCACTTTTGTTGCTCTAGGTGCCTCAACTATTGATATATTACTTGGACTATTAATTGGTAATCTATTGGCGATGTGTTCGTGGTGGTTATTAACGGCACCTATTGCTGTTGAAACTCGACTCAGTTTATATAATTATTTAAATAAGATTGCCGGCGACTCAATGACCAAGCTCTATAACTGGGCAAATGTCGTTATCTTCTCGGTGATATCCGCAGCGATGATCACAGTATCGTCGACGGCCGTCCGTTTCTTATTCGACATTCCGGCACAATTAAATTGGTACCCTAGCAGTCTATGGTTTGTGATGATTGTATTAGCGGTAGGATCTATCGTCGTTGTCGTCGCCATGTATGGTTTCTCTACCGTGGCTGACTTTTCTAAAATTTGTGCGCCGTGGTTATTTGTTATTTTTATTGCGGGTTCATTTACCTTATTTCCAGTGTTATCAAATCATGTGATTGGCAGTACCACATTAACGGGCTGGCAAGACTTCATGACCATAGGTGACAGCTCAATTTGGACTGGATTAAATGACAAAGGTGAACCCGGTATTGGTTTACTTGAAGTGATAGGCTTTGCGTGGGCAGCTAACTCAATTACTCACTTCGGTTTGATAGACATGGCTATTTTCCGCTTCGCAAAGCGTAAAAGTTATGGTTTGATTTCAGGTGTTGGCATGTTCTTCGGCCACTACTTAGCATGGATCTCTGCTGGTATTATGGGGGCAGGTACTGCTGTACTATTAAAAACTACTATTACTCAACTCGATCCAGGTGATGTTGCTTACCATGCTTTAGGTTTTTCAGGCTTTGTGATTATCATTATCGCTGGTTGGACAACGGCTAACGCGAATTTATACCGTGCAGGCCTTGCCGCGCAGTCAATCTTTGTAAACCAATCTCGTGAACGTACTACCGCCATTGTAGGTTTAGTCACTGTAGTGATAGCGTGTTTCCCATTTGTGTTTTCGCAGATGTTACCGTTACTGACGTATGCAGGTCTATTAGTTGTACCAGTGGGGGGGATTGTATTTGCTGAGCACGTGTTGTTCCCTAAAATTGGCTTAACTCGCTATTGGGCTAAGTATCAAAACCTGTCTAAAAGTACACCGGCAATTGCATCTTGGGCATTAGCGTTAGTATTTGGGTTTGGTTTAAATAGTCTTGATATTATTTCATTCTATTACTTATTTATTCCAACATGGATATTCACCATTATTATTTATACCGTATTAGCTAAAAAATATGGTGCCGATTTAGATTATACAGACGCTATATTATTAGATGAGAAAGAACAGCAACAAATTGCCGAATACCAAGATGAAATGGCTAAAGATGATAAGCCTCATGTTGAAGACTGCAGTCAGTTCACCAAGGTGTTAAATAGCTTTGCGGTTGTTTCTTTAGTGGTTATTAGCATACTGGCTGCGAAAGTGATGTTTTATAGCCCAACAATGACAATCTATGCAGAGAATAAATCTTTATTTGAAACAGTTTGTTTTGTCTGTACGATAATTTATTTTAGTTGTTCATATGTTGCTCTTAAACGACATAAAAAAATAAACTCGTAATCGCAGTATTAATAACTCAAGGCTAACGGCTGATCTTAATAGCTTAAGGCTAATGATGTTAATAAAACATTAGTATTGAGTTAGCCGTGTTATTTCATTAGATAACACAACCATCCATATTGTTTAATTATTTTATGAGGCACAATCCACATGGATCATTCTCAAGATTCAAATGTTCAACTGAACACGTTAAACCTACAAAGTTTGTCAACATTACCTGCTAATGTTGATGTGCCGAAATACGATTGTAGCCAGTTAACCGCTGGAATTGTGCATATTGGTGTCGGTGGCTTTCATCGTGCTCATCAAGCAATGTATATCAATGAGTTATTGAAGCAACCTGGTTCTGAGTCTTGGGCGATATGTGGTGTCGGTTTGTTAGAAGCTAACCGCAGTCTACGTGATGTGCTGGTGAAACAAGACTATCTGTACAGTTTAACGGTACGTCACCCGAATGGTCAGATTGATCATCAAGTGATGGGCTCGATGATTGACTTTTTATTTGCACCAGAAAACAAACAACAGGTCATTGATAAACTGATTCACTCAGACACTAAAATTGTGTCATTGACCATCACAGAAGGCGGTTATAACTTTAATCCTGCAACCGGTGAGTTTGATTTCAACAATCCAGACATAATCCATGATATGGCGAATCCTAATGACCCAATCACCGCGTTTGGTTATTTAACTGCAGCACTTAAACAGCGTAAAGCCAAGGGCATGAAGCCTTTTACCATTCAGTCTTGTGACAACATTCAGCATAACGGCGACATGACCCGTAAAATGCTACTGGCGTTTGTGAATAAAAATGACGCTGATTTAGGCCAATGGATTGAAACGAATGTAGCGTTTCCAAACGCAATGGTTGACCGTATTACCCCAGTGACAACCAAAGCAGACATCGAATATGTGGCTAACACATTACACATTAACGATGAATGGCCAATCACGTGCGAAGCCTTCACTCAATGGGTCATAGAAGACAACTTTAGTGATGGCCGTCCGGCGTTAGATACCGTTGGTGCACAATTTGTCAGTGACGTGACTCCGTTTGAAAAAATGAAGATCCGTTTGTTAAACGCAGGCCATTCAGTATTAGGTTTATTAGGTTCTATACATGGTTTTGCGACGATTGATGAATCGGTATCTGATCCTTTATTTGCAACATATTTGCGTAAATTTATGGACGATGAAGTCACGCCGTTAATTGAGCAACTTGAAGGCATTGATTTAACTCAATACAAAGATACCCTAATTGAACGTTTTTCCAATCCGAACATTAAAGACAGCTTGGCGCGAATTTGTCTCGAAAGCTCAGCCAAGTTACCAAAATTTATCATTGCGTCTATTAATGAAAATATCGAATTAGGCCGTGATACTTCATTGGCCACATTGGTCATTGCTACCTGGTGTTTATACAGTGATAAACGTGTTGATCAGCAAGGGCAAGCGTTAGACATTAACGACCAAATGTCAGTACAGTTACATGAGTTTGCTAGCAGAACAGCACAAGATCCGTTAGCGTTTTTACAGCTAACTGACTTATTTGGTGATCTAAATAATCAAGCAAGCTTTTGTAAAGATTATCGTCAAGCGATTACGGCCTTATATGCACCGGGCAGTGACATTAAATCGATTATGCAAGCAAGATTACAAGCGAAAGGTTAAGCCGTATGAATAGCATATTAATTAATCATAAAGCTAAGGCCGACATTAACATCAGTTGTTTTGGCGAAGTATTGTGGGATTGTTTCCCTGATGGCAAGCGTGTTGGCGGGGCACCTTTAAATGTGTGCGTCAGACTTAATGCCTTGGGCATTAAAGGTTCGATGATCAGTGCCGTTGGCGATGATTTATTAGGTCGCGAGTTACTGAGTTTTATTGACGATCGCGGTGTTAATCGTGACTGTATCGCCATAGATCCCGTTAAAAGCACCAGCACAGTTCAAGTCACTTTAGACAACAATGGGTCAGCGTCTTATGACATTGTCGCCGATACTGCGTGGGATAATATCGCATTAACGGAAGATATAATTGAGCAAGTTAATCGTGCTGACGTGTTGGTTTTTGGCAGTTTAATTGGTCGCAATGATGTGTCTCTTACTACCTTAACCGCCGTAGTTGAATTGGCTTCGTTTTCGGTATTTGACGTTAACTTACGTGCACCGCATTACCAGATTGATAGTGTGGTTAGTTTGATGAAAAAAGCAGATTTTATCAAATTAAATGATGATGAACTGTATGAAATTGCTAAAGCCATGGGCTCGCCATTTAATTCATTAGAACAAAACTTGGATTATATTGCTGAGCAAACCCAAACCAAATACTTGTGTGTCACCAAAGGCAGTCATGGTGCATTACTGAGTGTTGCAGGGCAGAAGTTTTATAATTCAGGTTATTTAGTCAAGGTAGTTGATACCGTCGGCGCCGGAGATTCATTTTTAGGCTCGTTAATGTATCAATTATGTAGTGATAGTAATCCGCAGTATGCGATTGATTTTGCTTGCGCTGTGGGTGCTATGGTTGCTCAGTCTCATGGCGCTACGCCAGTGCTCACGTTAAATGAAATACAAGCGTTTATGCACCCGGTATAAATTGATTGCTGTTTTTGTATGTTTTGTTTTATTTTTTTGTGAAGTGTGAAGTGTGAAATTTGGGTTATTTCCCCTTTATATAACCCGTTAGCGCTTGGTTGTTATAACCAAGCGCTTTTTTTATCGAAAATCAACAGAGGCAATAAATGTTATTGCTCGCGACTTAACTCCATAATGCCTGCGGTTTTTGAACCAAATAATTGCTGATGTAAGCGACCGGCAAATTCATCGGTCATCCCAGAAATATAATCAGCAATCACCCGCATTGGATTATTATTGTCATTCCGCTCTGCTAACCATCGGTCTCGAGTATTAAGCGGTAACAGACGTTCAGGATCCGAGGCAAACGCTTCAAACAATTCCATCACAATCTGTTGGCCCTTATATTCCAGCATCTGGATTTCAGGTTTACGAATAACATACTTAAATACTAATTGTTTCAGTACGTGTAATGCTGCAGCAAAGTCTGGCTCTAATTCGGCATTATATTTTAGTAAGTCTTCGTCAAATTGTGGGTTGGTACTAATGCCAATCGCGGTGACGAAACCGTTGACTAAGGTACCGATAGCATCTTTGCGTAAATGATGTTCATGAGAGAATAGCTTGTCACCAATGTTAGCGATTTCCGATATCAGCCATTCATCTTTGATTTCAGTTAACTGCCCAACGACATCGCGTTGCCACTGATGTTGGTTGACAATTCCCATTACAATAGCATCCTCGAGATCGTGTACCGCATAGGCAATGTCATCTGCCAATTCCATAATCGAGCAATCAAATGACTTATAGCGCGTTTTTAAATGGGGATAATCTACATGTGTATGGCTTTGTTCACTGCTAATAAACAACTGCCTATCCGATTCTGATAATGCCGCTAATACCCAATCAATAATGGGTATATCATCATCAAATAATCCTTTTACCGGTGGCCATTCTGAGGGTTTTAGTTGGCGATGATTGGCTATGTCTGGCCTATTTTGATTGATATACAATTGCGAATACGTTGCTGGGTATTTCATTACCCCAAGTAAAGTACGCCGGGTAAGGTTCATCCCCCATGAAGGGGTATAGGGTTCTAAACGAGTTAAAATTCGAAAGGTTTGGCCGTTGCCTTCAAAACCACCGTGATGGCGCATCATGTAATTTAATGCGACTTCACCGCCGTGGCCAAAAGGTGGATGACCGATGTCGTGAGCCAAACAAATCGATTCAATGAGGCTCATTGAATTGAGTAAATACCTAAGGTCCGGATATTTTCGACGTAGTTGAGCAGTAATGCCAGTACCAATTTGTGACACTTCTAATGAATGTGTTAGCCGAGTACGGTAAAAGTCATTCATGCCAACGCCAAGCACTTGCGTTTTGGCTTGAAGCCGACGAAATGCTGCTGAATGCAGAATACGTGCGCGGTCTCGTTGATATGGGCTGCGATGATCATTACGGCGCTGTTTATCTTCACCGAGTAAACGTTGCTGCCAACGACTGTTCTGTTCTGTATTACTGGACTCGATGGTGTTATCAGGCATAAAATTCCTTTACAACATTTGATTAATTTCGTCTAAATTCAATGTAAAACTTGGAATAAAACAATCACGGAAATAAGCTACGGCAGGGTTAGGGTTGTCGTCTAACATTTGTTCTAAACGTTTACGGGCACTATTAAATTCACTGTTACCGGCTTTTTGTTCTTCTAAGCACTTTAAATATGCGCAGAGAGTATCAGCTGCTTTCACAATGGCTTTGTATTGTGGATCCGCTGCTTCACTGATAAACAGGCTGCGGTAATCGTCTTTAAATTCATCTGGTACCATTTCTAACATTCTCTGTTCAGCTATGGCTTCAATCTTTTTATATTCGGCTTCGATTTCTTTATTAAAGTATTTTACTGGTGTGGGTAAATCGCCAGTTAAAATTTCGCTAGCATCATGATAGATGGCAATGGTTGCCGCTTTATTGGCGTCTAAGTCGGTAGCGAATTTTTTATTGCTGATAATCACTAAAGCGTGAGCGACCATCGCCACTTGTAGTGAATGCTCTTGAACGTTTTCGCGGCGCACGTTATGCATTAACGGCCAACGTTGGATCAGTTTCATCCGAGATAAATGGGCAAATAAATGACTCATGAGACTCCTTACTGCGCTCAATAGTTTGTCTCAGCTTACAGGAGCTTATCAATAAAAAAAAGCGACTGTTCAGTCGCTTAGTGTTTTATTGAACAGATATCTCGTTAAGGTGCTATTGGCGATAGTCTTCCAAGAAATCACCAAACTCGGTGAGTGCTTTAGCCAAGTCTTCTTTATAGGGTAAAAAAACCACTCTAAGGTGATCTGGCTCAGGCCAGTTAAAGGCAGTTCCTTGTACTAACAGAATTTTTTTGGTTTTTAACAAATCAAGCACCAAACGTTCATCATCACGTAAATTAAACTTCTTCATGTCTAATTTCGGGAATGCGTACAAGGCACCTTTAGGTTTTTTACAGCTGACCCCAGGAATTTGATTAAGCAATTCGTACACCGCATCGCGTTGTATGGTTAAGCGGCCGTTAGGTAATATCAGCTCATTAATTGACTGATAACCACCTAATGCGGTTTGAATAGCATGTTGATTGGGTACATTGGCACACAGACGCATAGACGCCAGCATTTCTAGGCCTTCAATGTAACTTTTGGCCGCTTTTAAATTACCCGATAACATCATCCAACCCACACGGAAACCTGCGGCGCGATAGGCTTTAGATAAGCCATTAAAGGTGATAGTCAGAATGTCATCAGATAAACCCGCAGCAGGGATGTGCTTGGCCTCGTCGTATAAAATTTTATCGTAAATTTCATCGGCGAATAATATCAAATCGTGTTGACGACATAGCTCAACAACCTCTAGCAGCAATTCTTTACTGTAAACCGCACCGGTAGGGTTGTTTGGGTTGATCATCACAATCGCACGTGTGCGGCTGCTGATTTTACTCTTTATGTCATCTAAATCAGGAAACCAATCGGCTTCTTCATCGCAGCGATAATGTACTGCTTTACCACCAGCGAGGTTTGCCGCTGCAGTCCATAATGGATAATCAGGTGATGGGATCAGTACTTCATCATCGGTGTTAAGCAGCCCTTGCATGGCCATTACGATCAATTCAGAGACACCATTGCCTATGTAGATATCTTCAATATCGACGCCAAAAATACCTTGAGCTTGGTAATGCTGCACAATGGCTTTACGCGCAGAGAATAAGCCTTTTGACTCGCAGTAACCTTGGGCACTGGGTAAGTTTAAAATAACGTCTCGAACGATTTCTTCTGGGGCTTCAAATCCAAAGGGGGCAGGGTTGCCGATATTAAGCTTTAAAATACGATGACCTTCGTCTTCTAACCGACGGGCCTCTTTATGTACTGGTCCGCGGATGTCATAACAAACGGAATCAAGCTTATTGGATTTGATAATGGGTCGCATACTACTACTCTCGATAACTAAATACGGCTTAAGTTAGCGAACCATAACGAATTTATTGGCATTGTGAAAGAGGCAAACAAGCAAAATGAATAATAATATTAGTGTTAAATGCTGATTCTGTCAGTAAATTAGCTATCGCTTCAGTGTTAAATGCTGTTTTTAGGTTGTGAATCAGTATGTGTATAGTGTTTGACAACAAAAAAGCCAGCACTTAGTGCTGGCTTTTGCTGAGTTGACTTGTGTTATTACTATTTTACTAATAACTCAAATTAACTGACGCTTAAACGCGCTTCTTGAACTCGCCTGTACGAGTATCAATTTCAATCTTGTCACCGACTTTAACAAAATCAGCAACGGTAACAGTACCACCACCAGTAATGGTAGCTGGCTTCATTACTTTGCCTGAAGTGTCACCACGAGCAGAAGGCTCGGTGTAGATAACTTCACGGACAATGTGAACGGGTAATTCAACAGAAATAGCCTTGCCTTCATAGAAGGTGACTTGGCAAACGTCTTCCATACCATCAATGATATAGTCAGCAGCATCACCTAAGTTGTCAGCTTCTACATCATACTGGTTGTATTCTTCATCCATGAATACATACATAGGGTCAGCGAAGTATGAGTAAGTACAATCAAGACGTTCTAGAATGATATCGTCTAATTTGTCTTCACCTTTGAAGGTTTGTTCAGTGCCAGAATCTAGCAATACGTTCTTTAATTTTAACTTAACGATTGCAGCGTTACGGCCAGAACGAGTTGTTTCAGTCTTCTGAACAACCCATGGGCTGCCATCTAACATGATCACGTTACCAGGACGGATTTCATGAGCAGTTTTCATTTCACTATTTCCTATATATTTAGACTTTTTTTATTTATAGAGCAGTATCTTAGCTATTTTTAACGAATTGAACTAGTCGACTCGCAAGATCTGCTTCATTTAACGCGTTAATTGGCCATTCAATAGCATGTTGCATTAAAGACAAATTAACAGAATGTAATTGTTGCCAGTGCATTACTACCGCGTTTGTATTCCCCTGGTTGAAGGCCAAATTCACCTCAGACCAAGTGGCAGCAATTTCTGGAGCAAGATTATCGCAGTAAATTTGCATAAAAGCTTGTAATTTTACCAAGTGATAATCATCTTCTTGAGGATAAATGTGCCATATGAAGGGTTTTGCAGCCCATTGAGCACGTAAAAACGAATCTTCACCCCGCACAATATTAAAATCACAGCTCCATAGCAAGCGATCAAAAGCATTTTGATCAGTCATGGGTAATATATGTAGGGTTAAGTTACCTATTGTAAATTGTTGACCGGGCATCAAATCTTTAATGTCACAGGGCAATATGCTCGTTAAGCTATGTAAACTGCGTCCTTTAGGGATTAGTGCATGAATTGGGCTTGGCGATGTTTGCCATAATTCACACAAAGCAGCTAAGGCTGGCGTTTCATAACTAAAGACACTGATAACCGTGTCTTTAGCATCTATTCCCTGTAACCCCAGTTTGTTGAACAATGCTAATTTATGTTTTGAGTCAGCTTGCCATTCGTCACGTTGATTAAATAATTCCCGCTCACAGATAAGCCCGCCTGTCTTAGGGGTAAAACCTGGAAAATAGAACCACTTTTTAACCCCACCAGGCTGTGAAGAGGGCAACCCGTGACAACCCTCTACCCAATCTTCAGCACTGAGATATTCAAGGTTTAACCATGTAGGGGCTCGAGAAAGAGGGTGTTGATGTAATTGATTTATTGTGGATTTTATTTGTGATGGTAATTCACAGGCAAATGCTTCAATAACGACATTACCAGCAATAAACTCTATATCTATTGGGTTATTCCATTGAAATATATTCACACCATTGAATATTTGCTTCGGTTTGTGTGGGTCTAGCATAGGTAAAATATGCGAAAAACTCAGTAAGTCATCGACCCATAAATTGATGGGAATATCATATTCAACCACCAGTTGCTTAGCCAAACGCCAGGTGACACCTATGTCACCATAGTTATCGACCACGACACAAAAAATATCCCAATGAGGGTATAATGGATTGAAATTATTGACTGACATATTGGTGGTTACTTAACCGTTAAACCAAACTATAGACATAAAAAAGCGGCAATAAAGCCGCTTTCAATCACAAAACTAATCTGATGATGTGGGTTAGTCTTCTAACTCAGCTAGACACATTTCTTCATAAACTAGCTTCACCCAGCCGTCAACACGTTCTTCAGTTAGCTCAGGTTGACGATCTTCATCAATCCCTAAACCGACAAAGTGCTTGTCGTCTGCCATGCCCTTAGAGGCTTCGAAATTGTAGCTTTCAGATGGCCAATTACCAATGATAATACCGCCTCGAGCTTCAACGATGTCACGTATCATGCCCATCGCATCAAGGAAATATTCAGCATAATCTTCTTGGTCACCACAACCAAAAATAGCGACTAGCTTATCGGTAAAGTCAATTTGCTCAAGCTCTGGGAAAAAGTCATCCCAATCACACTGTGCTTCGCCGTAATACCATGTTGGAATACCAAACATAAGCAAATCGTATTCAGCAATTTGCTCCTTGGTACTCTTTGCGATGTCTTTAACATCGAGCATGCTTTTACCCAGTTTTTTCTGGATCATTTTGGCTACAGCTTCGGTGTTGCCAGTGTCGCTACCGAAAAAAAGACCTACAGTTGCCATTGTCTATCCTTTAAATATCTAGTTCGCGTTGTGCGATGTTCTAAAAACGTCTCAGTTGTCGAGTTGCTGTTGCAGAATAAATTCGATTAACTGGCTACGGCTGATGTTACTGTTCAAAGCTTGTTGGTTCAAGGCGTCATACAAATCTTGTGACACCTTTAACTCTATTCGCTTTAAACCGTTAGCGCGATCGCGCTGAATTTGGTTACGTTTATTGATCTTTAATTGCTGCTCCCGAGAAAGAGGGTTACTTCTCGGACGCCCACGGCGAGTTTCAGCGGCAAAAAGGTCAATAGTCGTTCTATCTGTTGTTTCTTTTGCCATTGTACTCTTTAACCGATCCCAGAGCCTTCCCAGGTCATCTGAATGATACCTTTTGCAATAAACCCGGCGCAGCCGAGGAATAACACTGCCCAAACAATATATCGACCAAATTTAGGGACTTCACCTTGTTTAAGCACATCATGGATAGCCATGCCGATAAAAAAGAATATCGATGCAAAAAACAAGTTCAAGCCTACTGCTTCAATTTGTTCCATGTATTGGTTTAACATACTTCTACCTTCGCTATTGAGTGTCTGGCGAAAAGAGGGCGCGAATATATCACATCACGATACAATCGGCTATGTTCAAAAAGGTAAATATTAAAAATTTACCCTTGGTTTTGTTCAATAAACTCAGACACGATGCGATTAAAGATCTCAGGCTTTTGTGCATGTAACCAATGGCCTGTACCGTTCAATGTTTTTGCACTGGCATGTGGAAATTGACGCATGATTTCATCACGATGCTCAGCAGTGACATAATTTGACTCACCGCCACGGATAAATAGTGCTGGTTTATCAAAATGATCGTTATCGGTTAAAGGCAAATCCCAACCTATAATACGGTCGTAAGATTCGATTAGCCCAGTTAAATTCATTTTCCACTCAAAGCCGCTGTCTGTGCGTTGTAGATTCTTGAGTAAGAATTGAGATGTCGGCTCATCAATACCGGCGTTGATTAAGTGTGCTATGGCCGACTTTCGAGTGGTATCGCTGTTTAATACTAAACTGGTTAAGCCTGCAAATACGGTTTGATGTCTTGGGCTATATGCGACCGGCGCGATATCTGCAATCACTAAGCTTTTAACACGCTCTGGGTGTAAAAGAGCCATTGCCATCGCAATTTTTCCGCCCATAGAATGGCCGACCACATGGGCTTGTTCAATCTGCAAATCATCGAGTACATCAATCATGGAATCAGCCAGTTGAGAGTAATCCATGTTGTCCCAATGCTCGCTTAAGCCATGATTGGGTACATCAACCCTTATAACTTGATGTTGTTGCTCAAGCACACTGGCGAGGTTTTTTAGATTATCAAGATTACCAAACAGCCCATGAATAAGCAGGACGGCTTCACCTTGACCAGAAGATACATAATGCATAATTCAATAAGCTCATTGGACATTTAATGCGGAAGATTCTGCTGCAATGAGCCGGTCAAATCAAGTTTTGCTGACACATGTTGCCATAGTTGCTGATATTTTAAACTGCTTTCAAAAAAATATGAGTAATATAGGCCATTAAATGATTTTGTCACTTTATTAGTAGGTTAAGCATGGCTTACACTGAAGCAATATTTTTTTGATCGCATTATTATTAATTCGATCTGCGATCCCGACTTAATCTGATGCCAATGTAATCTTGGCAACAGTAATAGACTGATAGAAAAAGGATGACTCTGATGAAATACATTGAAATTGACGAAGAACTTTATCGCTTTATTGCCAGTAAAACTGAACGCATCGGCGAAAGCGCTTCCGATATTTTGCGTCGTTTATTGAACTTGTCAGTCGAAAATGTCGATATAAGCTTACCTACAGACATTAGTCACCCAAGTTTAGAGTCGCAATCGCCAGTAAATCGTCATCCAGTTTTTGATCAAGCCAAAGCAGCTGTTGAAAAAGTGATCGCTGAGCAAAAGAGTGCCATTCAGCACGTTCCATTAGAAGAAGACATTGCAACGTCAACAACTATTGATTTTGATGCCATTGTAAGCCAACACTTATTAAGTCAGCAGAAAGGTGCCGTTGGGCGTTTTATGCATTTATTATCCAGCCTTGAATCCACTGCTCGTAGTGACTTTGACAAAGTGCTTAATGTGCAAGGCAAAGGACGTTTGTATTTTGCCCGCTCTAAACAGGCGTTATTAACGTCAAGTAAATCTTCTAATCCAAAAGAAATCGCATCAAGTGGATTTTGGGTCACCACCAATAACAATACCGCCAAAAAACAAACTATTCTAACAGAGGTATTGGAACATTTAGGTTGTGACAGTGAAAGAGCGAAGAGCATCGCCGAACACATTTAACCTTTGAGTTTTGTCGAAGATTCATTTTTTATTTACTAACTAGGAGACCACTCGTGGCCATTCATCAACGCGCAGGACAGCAAGCTTTACAAACGGATTTAGTGAATATTCCTAAATTGATGAGTCATTATTATCGCATTATTCCTAATGTGGAAGACGTGCAACAAAAAGTGACATTTGGTACATCGGGTCATCGAGGCAGTGCGTTTTCATCGAGTTTCAATCAAAACCACATTTGGGCTATCACCCAAGCAGTTGTCGATTATCGTCATTCTGCCAATATAAGCGGGCCAATGATTGTGGGTTTTGACACCCATGCATTGTCTTATGCAGCATTTATGTCGGTGGTCGAAGTATTAACTGCAAACCAAGTTAAAATGCTAATTCAACAGCATGATGGGTTTACCCCAACACCAGTGGTGTCTCAAGCGATTGTTCGTGCAAATTCGTCAGCACCTGCTGCGTTAATCGATGGGTTAATTATTACTCCTTCGCACAATCCTCCACAAGATGGTGGCATTAAGTACAATCCACCTCATGGCGGTCCTGCTGAAGGTGAAATTACTAAAATCATCGAAACAAAAGCCAATGAATATCTTGCCAATCAACTCTCAGGGGTTAAAAAAGTTAATTACGGTGTCGCGGTTAAATCGGGTTGGATTGATGAAGTCGATTTTATTGCACCTTATGTTGAATCTCTTGCTGAAGTCATTGATATGGAGGCGATTAAAAAAGCCAACATTCGTATAGGTGTTGATCCTTTAGGTGGGTCGGGTATTTACTACTGGGAGCAAATTGCCGCTCACTATGGTGTAGATATTACCTTAGTCAATGATAAAGTTGATCCCACATTTGGCTTTATGCCATTAGATAAAGACGGCAAAATCCGGATGGATTGCTCGTCTCCTTATGCCATGGCAGGTTTGTTAGCGTACAGCGAAGATTATGATTTGTGCGTCGGTAATGACCCGGATTATGACCGTCACGGTATTGTGTGCCCTGGCTTTGGACTGATGAACCCTAACCATTATTTGGCGGTGGCGATAGACTATTTAATGACTCATCGTCCACAATGGGCTGAGTCACTCGCAGTGGGTAAAACCTTAGTATCAAGTGCAATGATTGATCGTGTTTGTAATTCGTTAGGTCGACAATGCTTAGAAGTGCCTGTGGGCTTTAAATGGTTTGTTGATGGCTTAACAAATAGCACCATTGCATTTGGTGGCGAAGAAAGTGCTGGTGCAGCGTTTTTAAAACGTGATGGCAGTACCTGGTGTACTGATAAAGACGGCTTTATTTTAGCATTACTAGCGGCTGAGATTTTAGCAGTAACAGGCAAAACACCTGCACAACGCTATAAAGAGTTAACCGATCAATTTGGTGAAAGTTTTTACACTCGTATCGATAGCCCAATTAGTCTTAAGAAAAAAGCTAAGTTTGAACAGTTAAATCGTGATAGCTTCACCGACACAGAATTAGCGGGTGAGGCAATTACAGCAATATTAAGTCATGCACCCGGCAATAATGCTGCGATAGGTGGTATTAAAGTCACTACTGAAAATGGCTGGTTTGCTGCGCGTCCTTCAGGTACTGAAGCCTTGTTTAAAATCTACGCCGAAAGCTTTATTAGTCAGCAACATTTGGATGACATTATTACTCAAGCACAAACGATGATTGATCAAGCTTTGAAAGGCTAAGTTAACTGTTAGTTGTTTAATAAAAATAAAAAGCACTGATTTTCAGTGTTTTTTTTTGCTTCTATTGATGCGATTTTTTGTCAGTATGGCTTAACTGTTCGTTGTTAATAATTAATGTTAAGTCATTTCAAGGAAGATATTAATGAATAAATATATGTCACTACTTTCTTTACCGGTGATTATTTTATCGG
>NZ_JACJDU010000023.1:0-70455 GCF_014163715.1 Shewanella sp. SR44-4
TAAACAAGCGTCTAAACAAGAGCCTAAACAAGAGCCTAAACAAGAACCTAAACAAGAACCTATTCAAAAAGCTATAACAGCTGCATCTCAAGCCCAAGTCGCTGTGTGCGCGTTATATAAATTCGTGGCATTACCGCATTTTGAGGCCGTTCGTCAGCCATTGCTGAGTGTCATGGAACAAAACGAAATCAAAGGCACTTTGTTGCTTGCTCAAGAAGGCATTAATGGCACTGTTGCAGGAACCTCATCAGCGATTGATATTTTATTGGCCTGGTTGGGCACTCAACCTGGTTTAGATAATATCGTGACTAAGCTATCTTTTGACGCTGAAATGCCGTTTTATCGCACCAAAGTGAAGCTGAAAAAAGAAATTGTGACTATGGGTATTGAAGGTATTGATCCTCGTAAAGTCGTCGGGACCTATGTGAAACCTAAAGACTGGAATGCACTTATTTCAGATCCAGATGTGGTGTTGGTTGATACCCGTAATGATTACGAAGTGAAGATTGGTACTTTTAAAAATGCTGTTAATCCAGTAACCGAGACTTTCCGTGAGTTTCCTGAATATGTGAAGCAAAATTTAGATCCGGCTAAACACAAAAAAGTGGCGATGTTTTGTACCGGTGGTATTCGCTGTGAAAAATCTACTGCATATTTGAAAGAGCAGGGCTTTGATGAGGTATATCATCTTGAAGGCGGCATATTAAAATATCTTGAAGAAGTCGAGCAAGAGCAAAGCTTATGGGAAGGTGAATGCTTTGTGTTTGATAACCGCGTAGCGGTAAATCACAGCTTAGAAAAAGGTCAATACGATCAGTGTAATGCTTGTCGTATGCCAATTACTGAAGCAGAAAAACAAACTGAAGCCTATGTTCAAGGAGTCAGCTGTCCACATTGCATTGATAAGGTGCCTGAAGAACAACGTCAGCGGTTTATTGAGCGTGAGCGTCAAGTACAATTAGCCAAGCAACGCGGTGAAGCGCATATTGGTAGCGATGTAAAGCAAGTGATTGATGCTCGTCGCCAACAAAAAGAAGCTCAGCGTAAAGCACAAGAAAAAATGAATAACAAAGGCTAATGAATACCTTTGCTAAAACGAAAGCCCAATCTACATAAGATTGGGCTTTTTTGTTATGGGCACAGTATTAACAGTTACCCTATTTCAGGTTAGTTAGATTTTTATCATTTTAAACGCCATATACAGCGTTGCCTTTTAAGATAAGGGACTCGCTTTACCCAAGCGGGAGATAAAACAGTGATAAAGGGTTTAGCAAGTGTCATAAGTGTGTTATTTTGAGCGCTTTTTTCGATTAGATGACAGAAGGTAAGTCAATGTTTGTTGGATTTGATTACGGCAGTGCCAACTGTGCGATTGGGGTAATGATTGATGATGCGGTATCGTTATTACCATTATCAACTCATTCGGATTTTATGCCTTCAACGTTGTACGCAATGGATCGCGAGCTTATTGCCGAGGCGGTATACCAAGGATTACCAGAACACTTAAAAGCAGAGTATTCTCATCTGCGCAGTTCTCAGTTAATGCGTGCAAAACAAATGCGTCATGAGCTTGATCTGTCGCCGAATGAACAAGCCGTATTTGTTGGCCAAGCTGCGATAGATGCTTATTTAGACATGCCTGAAGAAGGTTTCTATGTCCGTTCTCCAAAGTCTTTTTTAGGTGCCAACGGATTACGTGTTGAACAAATAGCCTTATTTGAAGACATTGTCACCTTGATGATGCAGCATGTTAAAACACTAGCCGATAAAGCGTTAAACGCAAAATCGCTTAGCGCAGCGAGCCATGCGGTGATAGGTCGGCCGGTTAATTTTCAAGGCATAGGTGGCCAAGACAGTAATCAACAAGCTGAAACCATTTTACGCCTGGCGGCAACTCGTTCAGGCTTTACTGATGTGAGGTTTTTATTTGAACCCTTAGCTGCAGGTATGGATTTTGAATCAAACCTTAGCGATGACAATACCGTGTTAGTGGTCGATGTTGGCGGTGGTACGACAGATTGTTCAGTGGTAAAGATGGGGCCGTCGTACATTAAGCAACAAGACCGCAGCCCAGACTGCTTTGGCCATTCAGGTCAACGGATTGGTGGTAACGATTTAGATATCGCGTTAGCGATGACTGGACTGATGCCAAGCTTTGGTGCAGACACGTTAATGATTAACGGTAAACCTATGCCAAGAACACCTTTTTGGAACGCGGTGGCCGTCAATGATATTAGTGCCCAACGTGACTTTGTTAGTTTACCTTCTCGTAAGTTAGTTGAGCAGCTAATCAAAGAAGCACAGCAGCCTGAACTATTAGTTCGTTTACAAAAAGTACAAAAGAATCAAATGAGTTATCAAGTGGTACGCCAAGCTGAAGCAGCGAAAATCAGTTTGTCAGACAATGACACCATTCTATGTTCGTTAGATTTTATTGAAAAGGGGCTGTTAGTCCCATTAACAGCAGCACAGTTTGAGCAAGCCATTAATGATCCCTTAGCGAAAGTTGAAGCATTAATGAAACAAGCGATGCAAACGGCTATCGCCAAAGCGGAGCAACAAGATTGCGATATGCCAACCAGTCCTGATATTGTATATGTAACAGGCGGTACGGCCCGAAGCCCAGCTATATACAATAAAATTGCTAGTGTGTACCCCAATGCCAAAGTGGTGGTGGGTGACCATTTCGGTTCGGTAACCGCAGGTTTAACCCGTTGTGCTCAAAGTGCATTTAACTAAAATTCATTGCACTTAGCTCGCGAAGGCTGATGGTTATGTTAAAGGCTGATGGTTATGCTAAAGGTTGATCATTGTGCTAATAGTAGAATGATCAACAAGCATGCTTTGTCTGCCATCAATATGGTCAATTAATATGATTATCGTGCTCACCAAAATGATGACAATGTTAGTTATTATTATGGCCTGCGGTGGCCGCGCGTCAGTGTGGACTTATTTGTCATTAAAGGCATAGCCATAATGGTTTACCTTTAATGACAGAACATCTCAATTTTTTATAACAACCTATTTTGATGATATAAACTCATAATATTAAAAGGTGTTACCGATGAAAAAAATGCTAATAGTGCTAGGGTTAACGGCACTTCTTACGGCTTGTTCTGACAATGAAGTCGGTGATGTATCACTTGGGATGTTTACGACACAAGACATAAAATTAAACATTTTAAAGGATGACATCGTAACAGGTGTCACTTGTCACATCGCCTCAATAGAAGAAAATCTTAGTTTTTCAGATCCAAGTGATAGCTCTATCTCTTGCAGACAAACAGGGGAAATCACCACCGATATGATTGCACAAATAGATAAAAGTAAATCTGGTGAAGTTGTGTTTAAAAAATCAAAAAGTATATTTTTCAAAACCATGAAAATCAGAAGAATATTTGATGCTGAAAATCAAACGTTAATGTATGTCTCTTACTCTACCAAAGAAACATCGGGAAGCTTCAAACACAGCCTTTCGACCGTTCCACTTTGGGGAACCAAAGCTTATGTTGACCTCGCACCAGCTCACTAAGGGCAACGGTCTGTCTTGCTTCGGGCATATTTAGTATGCATTTTCTACCATCTTGTTATCTGGTTTTGGTACAAGGGAAAATAGGTTGTTCGGTTAATTGATTTCACGATGAATCATTAACAGGTTAACTCGCCATTTAAGGCATACAAAAATGCCTGTTAGGTTCGCTAACAGGCATGTCGAATTGAGCAGATTAAATGAATACGTGAATTAACACTCGACGATATTCACCGCAAGACCGCCTTTTGCTGTTTCTTTGTATTTACTGCGCATGTCTTTACCGGTTTCCATCATCGTTTTAATGACTTTATCCAGTGACACTTTGTGATTACCGTCACCGCGAAGTGCCATGCGTGAAGCATTAATCGCTTTTACAGCACCCATAGCATTACGTTCAATACAAGGTACTTGGACTAGGCCGCCAACTGGATCGCAGGTTAAACCTAAGTTATGTTCCATGCCAATTTCAGCGGCGTTCTCAACCTGTTCTACGGTTCCGCCCATTATTTCAGTTAACGCACCGGCTGCCATTGAACAGGCTACGCCCACTTCACCTTGGCAACCCACTTCAGCGCCAGAAATCGAGGCATTTTTCTTGTACAAAATACCAATGGCAGCAGCGGTTAACAGATAGCGGCTGCACACATCGATATCGACTTCTTGCACAAACATATCGTAGTAACACAATACTGATGGGATAATCCCTGCTGCGCCGTTTGTTGGCGCTGTAACAACGCGGTCGCCTGCGGCATTTTGCTCGTTAACCGATAAAGCAAATAAATCGACCCAGTCCATAGCGGTCAATGGGTCAGTGTTATTTCGCCCTTCCGCTTTTAGACGACGGTAGAGTGCTGGCGCACGTCGGCGTAATTTTAAACCGCCTGGCAATATGCCTTCTTTGTGATAACCACGTTCAACGCAGTTTTTCATGGTTTGCCAAATTTTCCACAAACCTTGCTTGATATCATCTTCACTGGCAATGCTAAGTTCATTGGCCATCATTAATGATGAAATACTTAAGCCGTTGTCGCAGCACAATTGCAGCAATTGCAATGCACTATTAAAGTCGTAAGGTGCTTGTTCTATTGGCGTTGCTGGAGACGCATTACGTTGAGTGATTTCATCTTCATCAAGAATAAACCCGCCGCCAACTGAATAATAGGTACGCTGATATATGCATTCGCCTTTAGACAATGCATATAAGGTCATGGCATTAGCATGTGCAGGTAAGGTTTTACGTCTGTGGTAGGTTACCCCTTCTTCGCGAGTAAATTTCACCTGACGTCCGTCTGCTAAGGTAAGTTTTTGAGTCGTAGACACAATGTCTAAAATGGCATCAATCCCATCGGTATCTACGGTTTCTGGATCTTCACCCATCAGGCCTAAAATGACCGCTTTTCCTGTGCCGTGACCTTTACCTGTTTGGCCTAAAGATCCAAATAATTCTGCTTGTAACTCATCGGTATTCGCTAATAAATTATTATCAGCGACATGCTGTATAAAAATTTTACCTGCCTTCATAGGACCCACTGTATGTGAGCTAGAAGGACCGATACCAATTTTGAACATGTCAAATACGCTAATCATGTTGTTTAACCCTTGCTGAGTCGTTTATTGTTTTCGTTATAAGTGAGTATAATCGTCAAAAGTAATGTTGGCGGTTTATCTCTTATTCTTGGTAGAGTATCCCACACATTAATCAATGACAGTTCATTAGATTTTTTGATGCATTATTCTCACATTAGCCAGCCTTATACTTGATGCATAATGTGACTGGATCAACCTGGCATGATTGTCAGCTATATAGATAAGGGAAAGATTTGAGCTATTTAATGATGGATCTTGCAGGTTTAACTGTATCTGCAACAGAAACTGAGCAATTACAGCATCCGCAAGTGGGTGGTATTATATTGTTTAGTCGCAACTGTGAAAATAAAAGTCAATTAATTGAATTGGTTAAAAGTGTTCGCAGTATTCGCCCTGAATTATTAATTGCGGTCGATCATGAAGGTGGCCGAGTTCAACGTTTTCGTGAAGGTTTTAGTTTAATTCCTGCCATGGGTGATATTTTACCTGCCGCTAAAGGCGATTTAACATTAGCTAAACAATGGGCGAAAGAGTGCGGATTTTTAATGGCTGTTGAGCTGTTAGCGTGTGATATTGATTTAAGTTTTGCGCCTGTTTTAGACGTAAATGGTATAAGTGAAGTGATTGGAAAGCGCAGTTTTAGTGCAAATCCTGATGAAGTCAGTGCATTAGCTCAGCAGTTTATCATTGGCATGAATGAGGCCGGTATGGCTGCGGTAGGAAAACATTTTCCTGGTCATGGCAGTGTTGCTGCCGATTCACATATTGCCATGCCAGTTGATCCAAGGACTAAAGAGCAGGTGGAAGCTTTTGATATGCAGCCATTTAAGCTCTTGATAGGTTCTCAGCAGCTACAAGGTGTGATGCCAGCACATGTGGTTTATTCAAATATTGATCCTAATCCCGCTGGCTTTTCATCTTACTGGCTACAAACTATTTTACGTCAACAATTAGGTTTTGATGGGGTGATTTTTTCTGACGACTTAGGCATGAAGGGCGCCAGTTTTGCTGGTAATTACCTTGGCCGTGCTAAAGCGGCATTAGATGCTGGTTGTGATATGATCTTGGTCTGTAATGATCCTGTTGGTGTTAATGCTTTATTAACCGAGTTTGATTGGCCTGCTGCAGAGCCTACACATACCGCATTATCGCTAAAGGGTAATACTGCACAATCCTTGCAGGCGCTTGAGCAACAATCGCGTTGGCAAGCTGCGCAGCAATTGACGATGGACATTACTCGCATTGCACAATCATTGTAGATTGTCTCAATAACCACAGCTCGAGTTAAGGGGGCGTATTTATTCTCCCGGGCAGAGGTTGTCGAGTAAATGAGCAGGCCATTAAGCAAAAAAACCGGATCAATTGATCCGGTTTTTTAGTCTTAAGCTATCGAGCTGTTAACCAGTATAAGGTGCTGGTTGGCTAGTGGTAGCACGCTCGGTTAAATCAATGGGTTTAACATTAGTCGGTTGAGACATTTTTCGAATTTGCATCACAACACCCAATTGCGGGTGATCAAAGTAGTGGATCTCGCCACTGCGCACACGACGATTCTGGATAAGCGGGATGCTTTCTAAATAAGGTGCTAGTTGCTTTTTACCTTCTATTTCTAGAGCGGCATATTCATTAAACTCTAAAGGACTTGATTCAAGCATTTTTTGAGTCGGTTTACGCAAAGCCAGATTATTTTCAATATACAGATAATGACTGAGATAAATGTTTATCGAGCCATCTAATTCCCATACAGGACCTATTTTTGGCGCTTCATAAGCGTTACCTAAGGCACCAAATTCTGTGCTTGGCATGGCTTCTGTTTGAGTTGCTTTTTTGACCGCTAAGCCATGATATTCAAAATTCTTTGAAAAATCCTTACCACCAAATATACGCACTGGTTTAGCGCGTCTACGCGACTGCATATTTTGTTGCCAGGTTAAATGCACTAGGCTTTTAACATAAGGTTCGCGACTGATCGTTCGAATTAAGTCATTAAACTTACCTTGGCTTTGAGCCAGCAGTAATGGGCCTTGACCTAAATATGCGGATTGCGGCTTGCTGGCTCCGATATTAAACGGAACTTCGCTTGGATGGGCCGCGATACTGTTACTGACTTTTGGGTCATTACAGTTACTGGCGCCATTGGTCCAGTCGGTTGAAGTACAACCATTTAAGCCAACGGCAACCCCGGTTATGTCGGTACTGATCACTGGCGTAATGATATCCACAGTGTCTTTACTGAGCTTTGGTGGTGTGGCATTGAGCCATTTTTCAACAGACGGCTGTTGGCGTTCAAATACAAACACTTCAACTTCAAACCATGATTCTGCATGGGCTGAAAAGCTGTGGGATAGCGCTGTGATAGCGGCGATAGAAATCGCAAGTTTACGAAGCACTATTTGTCTCCAAAATTTGATGTTTAGCGAACTGTTCAAGCAGGGTGTTGATTAACTCAAGACGCTCTTTGCTTGTCTCAGCAGGAATGTTGAACTTTAACTTATTTGGCCCGTCCATTCGATAGATTTGTGGTTGGTTTTGCAACAAACCAATAATAAACATCGGATCGACGTGATTTTCTTGACCAAATTCGACACTGCCACCTTTGGCGTGCATTTCTATTTTGACAATACCTAACGCGGTTGCTTGATGTTTATACAGAGTAATTGCCATTAAATTTCGGGTTGGCACAGGTAACATACCAAATCGGTCAATAAATTCGACTTTAAGTTCATCGAGCATGGTGTCGGTTTCGCAGTTAGCGATACGTTTATACAATGATAAGCGCATATTAACATCACTGACGTAATCTTCTGGTAATAACGCCGGAATGCGTAAATCGATTTCTGCTTTGGCACTCATCATATAGGCTAAAGAAGGCTCTTTCCCTTCTTTGAGGGCTTTTACGGCAGATTCCAGCATTTCCATGTATAAGCTAAAACCAATTTTTGAGATATGGCCGCTTTGTTCATCGCCGAGCAATTCACCCGCACCGCGAATTTCTAAATCTTGGGTGGCGAGTAAAAATCCTGCGCCAAGATCTTCTAGGGCTTCAATGGCTGCAAGACGTTTGCGGGCATCTGGGGTCATACGTTTAGGATGAGGCGTCATCATATAAGCATAAGCTTGGTGATGCGATCGCCCAACACGGCCGCGAAGCTGGTGCAATTGTGCTAAACCAAACATGTCGGCTCGGTCGATAATGATGGTATTGGCACTAGGCACATCGATACCGGTTTCGATAATGGTAGTACATACCAACACGTTAAAACGTTGGTGATAAAAGTCGGTCATGACTTTTTCAAGATCGCGTTCTCGCATTTGCCCATGGGCGGTTATGACGCGGGCTTCAGGAAGTAAATCGCGAATGTTTTGCGCGGTTTTTTCAATGGTCTCAACATTGTTATGTAGATAATACACTTGGCCACCACGCAAAATTTCACGCAAGATGGCTTCTCGTGCCGTGGCTTTGTCATATTCACGCACAAAGGTTTTTACTGCCAAACGTTTAGCTGGTGGGGTGGCGATAATCGATAAATCTCGCATACCCGACATGGCCATGTTCAATGTCCGCGGAATCGGTGTGGCGGTGAGGGTTAAAATGTCGACATTGGCACGTAATGCTTTAATTTTTTCTTTTTGACGCACACCAAAGCGGTGTTCTTCGTCGATGACTAATAATCCGAGGTTGTCGAAGTTAGCTTCTGATGACAGTAATTTATGAGTGCCGATAACGATATCGACTTTACCTTCAGACAGTTGTTCAACAACACTGCTTTGTTCTTTAGCGGTTCTAAAGCGTGACATCACTTCAATAACGATAGGCCAATCAGCGAAACGGTCTTTAAAGTTTTCGTAGTGTTGCTGGGCAAGCAGGGTAGTCGGCACTAACACCACCACTTGTTTACCGGCATTCACGGCGACAAATGCTGCTCGCATGGCCACTTCTGTTTTGCCAAAACCTACGTCACCACAGACTAAGCGATCCATTGCGCGTGGTGCTTGCATGTCTTCAAGTACTGCGTGAATGGCACTTTCTTGGTCGACGGTCTCTTCAAATGGGAAACCTTGACTGAATTGGGCGTATTCTTCTTCATCAATACTCATTGCATCGCCAGGACGAGCTTGACGACGAGCATATACATCCAACAACTCAGCGGCCACATCACGAATACGTTCTATGGCTTTTTTCTTGGCCTTAGCCCAGGTTTCGTTACCTAACTTATTGAGGTGGGTATTACCATCGCCGCTGGCATTATAGCGACTGATAAGGTGCAGTGACGACACTGGCACATACAACTTGTCGCCACCTGAATATTCCAGTTTTAAATATTCTGCAACCAAACCGCCAGTATCAAGCGTTTCTAATCCTTGGTATAACGCAACACCGTGCTCTAGGTGGACAATAGGTTGACCGACTTTAAGTTCAGCTAGGTTTTTGACTAAAACATCGGTGCTAACTTGTTTTTGTTTTTCGCGGCGACGTTGCTGCGAAATACGCTGACCAAACAGTTCGGTTTCACAAATGATACTTACTGCACCTTTTGCGGTGTCGGTTAGCACACAACCTCGCGCTAAAGGCGACACGATTAAGCCTATATTGTCTTTGGCTGCGAGGTAGTCGTTAAGATGAGCAAACTGCTTGGGTTTAATGTCAATTTTGGCAAACAAGTCTAACAGGGCTTCTCGGCGGCCTTCCGATTCGGCACTAAACACTAATTTTGGATGCTGCTGACAATACTCTTGTAACGCAATGAGTGGCTGTTTGAGTTTATGGTTAGCATTGATGTCGGGCAGTGTTTCAACGTTAGCGATGAGGGTATGCGTTGGAAGTGCAACTTCAGCTAGCGGCTCGCCGGCATTATTGGTGTCGGTGGCAATATATTGCTGTAATAATTGGGTACGAGTAAAAGATTTAAATGCCGCGAATAATTCATCATTAAGCAAGTAAAGTTCTTTGGGCGCCAATAACGGCCTTAGTGGATCAACACGTCGGTCTTCGTAGCGAACATTGACTTCATGTAAGTGCGCTAAACTGGCTTTTTCAATATTGCCTAAGGTGATGAGTTGACTGTTTTGCGGCAAATAATCAAACAATGTGGCCGTGTCATCGAAAAATAACGGTAAGTAGTTTTCAATGCCTGCGGGCATTAAATTACGGCTGACGAGTTGATAAACTGATTCGGCCTCTTTTGAAATGACTTCAAAGCGACGACGATAACGTTGTCTAAAACCTTCAATAGCATTGCTGTCGGTGGGAAATTCTTTGGCTGGCAGCATGCGAATCGCATCGCGAGCCATGCCTGAACGCTGAGTATCAACATCAAAAAAACGTATCGATTCAACTTCATCATCAAACAACTCTATGCGTAATGGTTGTTTTGAGCCGGTAGGAAAAATATCGATAATAGAGCCACGAATAGCAAACTCACCATGTTCATATACTTGATCGACAATATGATAACCGGTATCAGTAAGGTGTTGTCTGGCTTGCTGTAAACTGTATGTGTCGCCTTTATTAAGCACCATGACATTGGCAGTCATAAATGATTTAGGAGGTAGGCGAACCATTAAGGTATTTACCGGTACGATGACCACATTGTGCTGGCTTTGACCAATATTGGCTAAGGTTTCAAGTCGCTGCGATACTAAGTCTTGGTGCGGCGAAAAACTATCGTAAGGCAAGGTTTCACGATCGGGGAACAAACATACATTCACATTGATGTGGTTTAATAAATAACTCAGTTCGACCTCAAGCGATAACGCACTAGGCGTATCGTGAGTGACAATAATACTGGTGCCAGGATGGTTATTGATTAAGTTGGCGAGGGTGATGGCTTGCGACACGCCACCCAATGTTGCCAAAGTTTGCGTTTGTTGGCCTTTTTTTACACTCGGCGGCGTGAGTACACTAAATAGGTTCATTGAAATCTTTGTCAGTTCCGTTTGCGATCAAGTCGTATTGAATGAGGCGAGGCTTCAGCTACGCTGTTTATCGATATTCTGTTTACGTTTTTTGAGCATTTTTTGTTGTACATTCAAGCTTGCTTTAACTAATTGCTCAATATCATCTTCAAGTATTTGGCTAAATTCAAGTTCACAGCGCCAATATGCGGTTTCGATGGCGTCATCTGTTGATACTGGGGTGCAGCTTTGTATTTGGCACAGACACAGCAATGCCACTAATTCTGTATGCAAATAGATGTGGGTCTTAACGTATTCATTTACAACTAATGGACGTGAAGAAAGGATACTAATTCCACTGCCACCAAATTGATCACCTTTAAATAACTCACCATCTTGAACTTCTTTTTCCAACACGTGTTGCAATACTAAATCGACTTTACGCGATTGTAGCTTTAAAAAATCCACTACGGCTTTAGCATCATTGTCTAAATTGCGCAGTTGCAGTAAACAATTTGCTTCAAGACTTTTCACTTCGGTCAGTAGTTTTAACCCAACAGATTGCATGTCGCGGAGTTCATCATCTGTGGGTAAAGCTTGGTTTGCATCCCACGAAGTTAAGTACACATTAAAGTGGTGAGGCACACTAAAATAAGAATTGCTGTCAGGTATCAAGGTTTGCCTCTTTATTTATCACACTAATAGCCCTATTATCGTGCCCAACTTAATGATTTAGCAAGTCATACACGCTGGCTTGTTGTTTTCATATTCACATTTTGCCTGATTGTCTGACTTATACGCCCCAATAGGCGCACAGGATTAGTATTTTTTTATGAATTTAGGATTTTCTTTTTTTATTGGCTACCGTTACTGGCGAGCCCGAAAAGCGAATGCTTTTGCCTCTTTTATTACCTTCTTTGCGGTATCGGGTATTTTTTTAGGTGTTGCAGCATTGATTGTGGTCAGTTCAGTGATGAATGGACTCGAAGGCCAACTGAAAAATCGCATTTTAGGGGCTGTGCCACAAATGACCCTTATCAGTGATATGGGATTTAGGGATTGGCAACAAAGTAGCCAAAGCCTGTTGGCGGATAAATATTTACTACAAAATATTCGTGGCATTGTGCCTAGTGCGACCACTCAAGCCATGATCCAATCGAGCAGTAACATTCAAGCTATACAAATGTATGGAGTTTACCCAGAGCTTGAGCAATCATTGTCGAGCATTGCGGCTCATACTTATTCAGATGCTTTTTCAACGTTACAAGCTGGCAAGTATTCAATTGTGCTCGGCACTGATCTAGCTCGCAAATTAGACGTTAAAGCGGGCGATAAGGTTAGAGTGTTAAGCGGTGACGGGGTGGTCTATTCACCCATGGGCCCGGTGCCGAGTCAGCGTAAATTTACCGTTGCTGGTGTATTTGAAATGGGCTCGCAAGTCGATTCCAGTGTTGCCTATGTGCATTATAAAGATGCGCGTAAATTGATGCGCCAAGACAGTAATACCATTAATGAATTACGGGTGTATTTGAACGATCCATTTTCCGCGCCAGCGTTAGCACCCAAAGTGGTTGCTGGCTTTGCTAAGCAAAATATTGAAATCCAAACCAGCGACTGGCGGCAAGACTTTGGCCACTTATTCTCGGCCGTTAAGATGGAAAAAAACATGATGTCGTTGATGTTAAGTTTAATCGTTGCTGTTGCCGCGTTTAATATGGTGTCGGCATTGGTCATGATGGTGGTCGATAAAACCACTGATGTTGCTGTACTCAAAACACAAGGTGTCACAACCTCGTCTGTGATGGGCATATTTATTGTGCAGGGATTATTAAATGCTTTGTTAGGTTTAATTCTCGGGACGGTTGTTGGTATTGCTGTCACCTTGAATTTAAATGAAATTCTATCTGGTCTTGGTGTTTCTATTTTAGGTGTTGGGCAAACATTACCAGTGCAATTGTCGATAAATCAAATGAGTTATATTATTGTTGGCTCGCTATTAATTACCTTACTTGCCACTCTTTACCCTGCGCTATCGGCTGCAAGGGTTCAACCCGCTACTGCTTTGAGATACGAATAATGAGTCAAATACAAACCGCGTTATTACAAGTTAATCATGTCAGCAAGCAATATCATGATGGTGAAGTGACTACTCATGTATTGTCTGGAGTCGATTTAACGGTTTATAAAGGCGAACAATTGGCCATAGTGGGGAGTTCAGGTTCAGGTAAAAGTACCTTACTACACATTATGGGCACCTTAGATTCGCCAACGTCGGGTTCGGTATTACTTGATGGCGAAGACTTATATAAATTGTCTGCGGTACGCCAAGCACAAGTGCGTAATAACGATTTAGGCTTTATTTATCAGTTCCATCATTTATTACCCGAATTTACTGCGATTGAAAACGTTGCTATGCCTGCGTTTATCCAAGGTAGAGATAAAAAACAAGCTTTGGTTGATGCTAAAAGCTTACTAGATCGTGTTGGTTTGGGGCATCGATTACATCATATCCCAGCGCAATTGTCTGGTGGCGAACGTCAACGTGTTGCGATAGCACGGGCATTAATAAACAAGCCCAAGTTAGTGTTAGCCGATGAGCCAACGGGTAATTTAGATGCCAGTAGTGCAGATAATGTTTATGCGATGATCCGCGAGCTGGCTCAGCAATTTGATACTGCGTTTGTTGTAGTGACTCATGATCATAAATTAGCCGCTAAAATGGACCGTCAATTGACCATGAAAGATGGTGTGTTACAAGTGGTTCCTAATAGTGCAGGGCAGGCCGAATGAGTCAGTGGTTACCATTAACAATTGGTTGGCGTTTTTTTCGTGCCAGGCAATCAAATCGTTTTATCGGTTTTATTTCATTTGCTTCAACTGCGGGCATTGCGTTAGGCGTCGGTGTACTGATTGTGTTGTTGTCGGCCATGAATGGCTTTGAAAAAGAATTGCAACAACGTTTATTGGGCGTGGCATCTCATGGTGAACTTGTTGGTGTGAATGAACCCATCGCCGACTGGCAGGTAATTGCTAAAAGCGCACAAAACTTACCACAAATTACCGGTGTAGCACCGTTTATTCGCTTGCAAGGGTTAGTGCAAAAGCCGAGTGGTTTTCAAGGACTGGTGGTAACAGGTATTGATATTAACCATGAAGCCGATGTGTCGAGCATTAACCAATACATGTCTACAGAGGCATGGCAGTCGCTACAGGGCGATCAAAATAATATTGTTTTAGGCCGTAGTTTATTGACTAAATTAGAGCTTAATGTCGGCGACACGTTAGCTATGTTCACCCCAGATGCCAATAACAGTCAATTAACCTCGGCTAAAAGTCATCGGTTTGTGGTCTCTGGTGTATATGATGTCGGCGGGGAAATTGAATCAATCCAGGCTTATACATCGATGGAGTATCTGGCTGATATGTTAACGCTAGGGACTTCGGTTAGCGGAGTACGCATTCAAGTCGATAATGTACTTAATGCAGCGAGCATTACTCGTGATTTGGGGTTCGCCCAAGAACAATATTTATACATTAATGATTGGACTCGCTCACAAGGGCATGTCTATCAAGATATTCAGTTAGTGCGTTTAGTGATGTACTTGGTATTAGCGCTGGTGATTGCTGTGGCGTGCTTTAACATTGTGTCGACATTAGTGATGGCAGTACGTGATAAAGCCTCTGAAATTGCTATTTTAATGACAATGGGCATCAGTCGTGGCGCTATAATGACCATATTTATGTTACAGGGTGCATTAAATGGGCTTATGGGGTGCACTATTGGCGGTGTGTTTGGCGTCGCTTTTGCCTATAACTTGAGCGCGATAGCAAATGGCTTTGAGCAATTTTTGGGTATTCAACTATTGGCGTCAGATATTTATTTTATCGACTTTTTACCGTCACAACTTCATGGTCAAGATGTGATAGTCGTTATTGTTATGGGATTGGTCATGAGCTTACTTGCGACTATTTACCCCGCATGGAAAGCCACTAAAATAGCACCAGCGACAGCATTAGCGGGCCGATAGTTTAGGTGCAGATGAACACTTGGTTGTAGCGCTTCATTCGGTTTTAGGGCTTAATTGGGTTGTAACATCGTCGCTTATTGAATTATCGAGCCAATGAGTGATAGCGTAAACAACCTGAGTTGAGCCATGGTGGTGTATGAGTATTTATACGTCATGTTTACTAGTTAGCGAGTTAATTTGCAGCCTGTGTATGGCTTATAAGGATGTGTTATGTCTTGTAATCAATGCACTGATTCGGTTTTTAAACAGAAAATTGGCCGTTGTAAACGCTGTATGTGGCAGTTAACGGCTCTTAGCTTATTCACCTGGCCACTGTGGTGGTATTACTACGCCGATACGCCCAAGACGGTCGAGTCTATCGCGCTACTTTTCTTTGCTACTAGCTTTACCGGCTTACTGATTCTGCACTTGATGGTGTGGGCTTATCGAGCGGCTACAAAGCAACAATAACCAACTTCCCTTTGCCGTATTATTAATAGATTATCGTCATAGGCATATGTTGAGCCACCCCATCGTTTATATTCACGGATGGCCAAGCCCAATGGCACAAATATAAATTAATATCCTTAGCTTATCAATAATTAAGGCCGCAGAAGCGGCCTTAATGGTATTAAGTT
The DNA here is from genome assembly GCF_014163715.1 of Shewanella sp. SR44-4. Taxonomy (NCBI): domain Bacteria; kingdom Pseudomonadati; phylum Pseudomonadota; class Gammaproteobacteria; order Alteromonadales; family Shewanellaceae; genus Shewanella; species Shewanella sp. SR44-4. The sequence continues at coordinate 15,660 of NZ_JACJDU010000023.1, forward strand.
GATCAATCTATTGATGGCTTACTAACCTTTACGCTTTTGCCATTTAAACAAAACTGAATAGCGCCACATACTTTTAATGACAATAAACCCAACTAGCGCACTGATAATGCCAAGAGCTAAGCAACCAACGAGAAAGGGTGGGCCGATGGTTGATACTGATGCTTCAATCCATGCCCAGCTGGCTTCAAACTGAAATGCTTGTGCTTTATGGCCTAGGATTTTAGCGCCTAACAAGTAGGCACCATAAAACATTATAGGCATCGTCAGTGGATTTGTTATCCATACCAGCGCCACAGCAACCGGAAGGTTGACGTTAAATATAATGGCAAATCCAGCAGCAACGACCATTTGAAATGGCATGGGGATCCAAGCCACAAATAGCCCAACAGCAAAGGCTCCTGGCGCTGATTTCCGATTTAATACCCATAAATTAGGTTTGTGCAATAGTGTGCCAAACATCCGTAAATACTTATGTTCACGAAGTGTTTCTGGTTTTGGCATAAATCTTTGTATTAATTTTTTTGGCATATTTGTCGATTAATGTCTTAACTAATTCATTATGAATCGATTTATCTATGGCTTTTGCGCCTGTTCTTTATCAGCGATGTTATGGCCTTCGCTGGCACCAATATGGTGTTTGCCCATTCTATTCTTGGCTATGCTTCTTTGCCTTCGCAAAGGGCCGCTTATGGCTGGCTGTTTATTCGCCGTCATTTGGCTGAGCCTGTTGTTTCATTGTCTATATATGCATCAATATGCTGAAAAGTCGCAACAAATCGAGTTTAAGGCGCAGATAGTATCACTAGTTAGCCAAAACAGCGACTGGATTAGTTTTGATGTGCGCGTCATGGCAAAACCTTATCAAGACGCTTTTTTAGAGACGTTGTCGCTTAATAATGTGCAGCGATATTACCGATTAACATGGCAAAAGCCAGATAAAATTGTTGTGGGCCAAATATGGCAATTTAGTGCAAAGGTTAAAGGGATTTCGAGTATCCAAAATCAAGGTGGTTTTAACCAGCAAAAGTACTTTATTAGTAAACATATTGTCGCCAAAGGTCGTGTTAAGCAAGCTGAGTTGCTTAGTCACAGTGGATCGATGCGTCAACAGATCATGGAAACATTATCGCCTTTATTGGCACACTTTTCTCAGGGCGATATTTTACAAGCATTGATTTTTGGTGATAAAAGCGCGTTAACCTCTGAACGTTGGCAGCAGTTGCGGCAGACAGGGGCAGGGCATTTAGTCGCGATTTCAGGTTTACATCTGGCGGTGGTTTTCGGTTTATTCTATGGCATTTTGATTGGGGTAAGTCGTTATGTTTTCTCTTGGCAGCATTTGGCTAAAATCCAACTCGCAATGGTATTTGCGGCAGCATTTACCTTCGGTTATGGCTACTTATCTGGGTTTGCTATTGCCACTCAACGCGCATTGCTGATGCTATTTTTATTGATGATATTCAGCTTTATTAAACAATTTAGTCATCATTGGGATCGACTTGTATATGCATTGTTTTTTGTATTGTTGGTCGATCCTTTTGCGTCACTAGGTGCTGGGTTGTGGTTATCTTTTGGTGCATTGGTGATTATTTTATTGTCGGTGAAACCTGATTCGGTAGATCAACGTTCTAGCTTAAGCACTGCTCTTGTTAACCCAGACATTGAAGTTTCTAAGTTCACTTTGAGGGACAAATGTATTCAAAAAGCTATACAGCTTAAGGATAAAATTTTACATGGACTTATTATATTGTGGTCTATTCAATGGCGTTTAGCGCTGTTACTCGGTGTTTTGCAAGGGATATTATTTGGTGGCATTGCACCTCATAGTATCTGGTTGAATATGCTGCTGGTACCTTGGTTTAGTTTGGTGGTTATTCCATTAACCATGCTGAGCTTTTGCATTTGGTTACTGGCGTTGTGCATCCTATGGTTGTTAGCGATTGATATTGTTTCATTGCAAAGCCTAAGCGTAATGATATTTCAGTGGGCTAATTTTAGTTTGGAGCCCTTTGCGTGGTTATTACAGTTGAGTGATCGCTTGCCGTTAAAACAACTGGTGTTAACCGAACAAGAGTTAGCTGCGGGAGTCTTTTTTGTTTTGGCGCTGATATTGTTGATGTTACGCGGTTATGTGCCGAGTCAGCGCAAGTGGGGTTATCGCGTTATAGTGTCAGTGCTTATGCTGCCAGTCATCATGAACAAGTTAGTGACTCATGAGATATTGTTATCGCCAGCGTCTTCGTTAGTTTCAACACCATGGCAGCTTCATGCCATCGATGTGGCTCAAGGAATGGCTGTGGTTTTACAGCAAGGGCAGCATGGGGTTATTTACGACACTGGCGCTGCATATGGCGAGTTCAGTTATGCTCAACGTGCGATATTGCCTTTTTTGGCCAGTAAGGGGATTCGTTATATTGATTATATTGTCGTGAGTCATGACGATAATGATCATGCTGGTGGATTAAACGTATTAGTCGAACAATTTCCGCAGGCGACATTAATTGCTGATTTTTCAGCGTCAGCGTTAACTGAATCATCACATAGCGTGCAAACTTGTGACGGTGAATTATTGTGGCGCGGTGTACAATTGAGTTTTATCCCAAATATTTTAAGCGCCAATAGTAATGATAATAACCGTTCCTGCGTGGTCAAATTGTTTGACGGTCAGTCAACGGTGTTGTTAACCGGAGACATTGAAGCTCCACGAGAGCAAGCACTTTTGGCGGTAAATGCAGATATTCAAGCCGATATTTTATTCGTTCCGCACCACGGTAGTCGAACCTCATCTACCCAAGCATTTATTGATAGTGTTAACCCCCAATTAGCTATTTTTACCGCAGGTTTCTCTAATCAATATGGTTTTCCTAAACCGGATATTGTGGCGCGGTATCAACAACAAGGCAGTAAAATATTACAAACTGGCCATGTCGGCCAAATAAGCATCAACTTCACTGATGAAGGATACAAAGTGACCACTTATCGTCAGCAAATTGCCCCATTTTGGTATAACCGTTTGTTTAGATTTGGTGAGTCACTTAAAGCAGAGTAGAATGTTATTCATGTTTGCTAGTTAAGTATTGGATTCAATGTCAGCATCACCTAAAAATGAAATGTGGGTCGTTTTCAAACGTTTGATGGCCTATGTCGTACCGATGAAAGCCATGTTTATTATGGCTGTTCTAGGTCTTATTACTTATGGCGCTGTCGATGCAGCGTTTATCGCATTTATTAAGCCGTTTATTGATGAAGGTTTTAGTCAAACTCCAGCGATAGTCGCCGGTGTCGACTTACCAACGCACGGTGGCTTTAACGCCAATAAAGACATTATGTTAATGGCCCCAATAGCGGTTATTTTAATGTTTAGTTTACGTGGTGTGGCTAACTTTGTGTCGACCTATTGTGTGTCATACATGAGTGCTCAGCTCATTATGGATATGCGTCAACAAGTGTTTGAGCATTACCTACGTTTACCTGTGAGTTATATTGACCGTGAAAATAGCGGTAATTTGATTTCGCGCGTTACGTTTGATACCGAACAAATTGCTCGAGCATCAGGCAGTGCGTTAATTTCAATCGTCCGAGACAGCATGACGGCCATCGGTATGTTAGGCATTATGTTCTACTATTCGTGGAAATTGTCGTTATGCATTTTGGTGATAGGCCCCATCATGGGCGTGGTTATCAGTGTTGTCAGCAAACGCTTTCGCAAGGTTTCTAAGCAAATTCAATCTGCAATGGGCGGTGTAACCGCAACCACAGAGCAGATGATTAAGGGCCATAAAAACGTATTAGTGTTTGGTGGACAAAAAACTGAGGTTGAACGCTTTTTCCAAGTTAACGATCGTAACCGCTACCAAAACATGAAACTTGCGGTTGCGCAGTCAATCAGCCAGCCGCTCATTATGGTGATTGGTTCATTCGCATTGGCGTTTGTGTTGTATGCCGCTACTTGGGATAGCATGAGAACGGATTTAACCGCTGGTACTTTTGCTGCTATTTTAGGCGCCATGTTAGCCATGCTACAACCGATTAAAAACTTAACCCGTGTCAATGCGGAATTTCAGCGTGGTATTGCCGCTTGTACCACAGTATTTGAATTATTAGACACCCCACCAGAACCAGATAATGGTGCATTTAGTATCGATAGAGTTGAAGGTAAGTTGACCTTTGATAATGTGACATTTGCATATCCTGGCCAAGAAAAGTCTGCACTTAATGGGATTAATTTTGAAGTTAAGCCGGGTAAAACGGTTGCATTAGTCGGTCGTTCAGGCTCTGGTAAATCGACCATTGCCAGTTTGATTACTCGCTTTTATGGTAATTTATCAACCGGTGATATCCGTCTTGATGACACCAGTATTTATGATTACCAACTAAAATCACTGCGTAATCAAGTCGCTTTAGTGTCGCAACAAGTTACCTTGTTTAACGACACTATCGCCAATAACATTGCTTATGCTTATCCAGGTGAAGTGACTCGCGAACAAATTGTGCATGCAGCAGAATTAGCCTATGCCATGGAATTTATTGATACTTTACCTGAAGGTCTTGATACCCAAGTCGGCGAAAATGGTGTGTTGCTTTCAGGCGGCCAGCGCCAACGTATTGCCATTGCTCGCGCCATGTTACGTGATGCGCCAGTGTTAATTTTAGATGAAGCAACATCGGCATTGGATACTGAGTCGGAAAAAGCGATTCAAAAAGGCCTCGATAATCTTCGTCATAATCGCACCTCTATTGTGATTGCCCATCGCTTATCAACTATAGAAAGCGCTGATGAAATTTTGGTTATCGATCAAGGGAAAATTGTTGAACGCGGTAATCACAGTGAGTTAATTGCCCAAGCCGGTATTTACGCTAATCTTTACCAGATGCAGTTCAGTCAATAATGATTAGGTGGTTGTGATGCAACAGCTTATTCATCGCATTTGGTATCAAGGTCATCAAGCTAAATGGTTATTACTGCCGTTATCTGGGGTATTTTGGTTAATATCCACTATTAGGCGGTTACTGTTTAGTTGTGGGCTAAAACAAGCGCAAGTATTACCTGTCCCCGTAATCGTGGTGGGTAATATCACCGCGGGAGGCAGTGGTAAAACTCCAACAGTAATTTATTTAATTGAACTGTTACGCCAACATGGTTTCAAGCCAGGTGTGATAAGCCGAGGCTATGGAGTTAATATCGATGGTGTTGTTGCTGTCAATCCTAATGCAAAAGCAAATGATGTAGGGGATGAGCCTGCAATGATAGTGGCTCGTACTCAAGTACCTATGGTTGTCGGTGCCAAGAGAGTGAGCGCAGCGCATACATTATTATCAGATTTTGATGTTGATGTGATTATTAGTGATGATGGCTTACAGCATTATGCCTTAGGCCGTGATATCGAAATTGCTTTAGTGGATGGTGAGCGTCGTTATGGCAATCACTGCTTGTTACCCGCAGGCCCTTTACGTGAAGGTTTGTGGCGGTTAAATTCAGTTGATTTTGTGATAAATAATGGCGGACCAGCTCAAACCGGTGAAGTGCTGATGGCACTAGAGCCCGCGCCGCTTTGTCAGGTTGACAATAACCTAGACGATAAGTTTAATCAGCAACACAGTGTAGTTGCGATGGCGGGTATTGGTAACCCGCAACGTTTTTTTAATAGTATTAGCCAGTTAGGCTATAAAGTAGTACAAACAGTTGAGTTCGCAGATCACCAAGCTTTTGACCAAAAGCAATTAAGTGACTTATCCGTACAGCATTCATTATTAATGACTGAAAAAGATGCGGTTAAATGTCGCGATTTTGCACAATCAAACTGGTGGTATTTACCTGTAAATGCGAAGCTTAACTCAGAATTTGATCACGCATTGTTGAGCCAATTACAGCAAGTGGCTCAAACTAAAAAAGGATTGTCTCATGGCATTTGATAAAAAATTACTCGAAATTGTGGCCTGCCCAGTATGTAAAGGCAAGCTAGATTACCACAAAGAGTCGCAACAACTGATCTGCAAGTTTGATAAATTAGCGTACCCTATTACCGAAGGTATTCCGGTATTGTTAGAAAATCGTGCTACAGCGTTAGTGACTGAATAACGGTTCGATGATGTGAAAAATGATTGAATGATTAAGCGCCCAAAAGGGCGCTTTTTTTGTTTGAGGAAAGCCATTATATTGAGCTGCAACATTTTTCTTATTCAGCTATCAACAGTTTGCTCTTAGCTCCGTTTATCTAATCATTTTTACCTTAGTCATTAATCATGGTCATTTATCGTGTGTTCTATTTAATGATGAATTGATCGGATATTTATACTGATTAATATCAATGGTAACCAAATGTATCGTTTGTGTTTTTAGTTTGTATACAAGCTATGTATGAAGTTTTTATATAAAGCTAATATTCTATCAAAAATCACTAAAAATCATTGATTTAATTGAGTTCTATAAACGTTAGTAAGATAATTTAGTCATCAGTAATAGTGAGTCGATGACTAGGTTGTTTTATGACTGAGAATGATGGTTTTCAACAACATGTGGCTAAGGTTTATCGTGAACACCGTGGCGAACGTGTAGTGCCTTTCGAATACCAAGGTAAGCGATATTGGTTGAAGCAAGTAGAGCATCTTGCAGGGGCGATGCGTTTATTAAAGCAAAACTCCACAGCTGCATTGCATAAAGAAATTGGTGTATTAAATACGCTAAGTCATTTAGGTGCACCAGTGCCTGCGGTTGTCGATTTTGGTGACGGTTACATGGTTGTCGAAGACGCTGGAAGTACCATTAATCATCTGCTCGAGCGTACAAGCCAAACCTTATGGCAACCCATTTTAAATGATGTCAGCGTAGCATTAGCGAAACTACACTCTATGCAGCTTGCTCATGGTCGTCCAGCCTTACGTGACATTAGCTGGCAAGCCGGTGAGGTTAAATTTATCGATTTTGAGGCGAATCAACAGCATAAATCAGTTGTCTCACAACAAATTCGAGATGTGTTGGTGTTTATCCATAGCTTATATCGCTATATTGGACCCAATAATAATGTGATTAATCAAGCTATTGCTTGTTATCGTTTAGCGGGTGGTGAAGCAATATGGCAAAAAGCCAAGCAATTTTTAGCTTCCTGGCAATGGTTATATTATTTCGCGAGACCTTTTCGAGATATTGGTGGAAAAGATTTGAAGCCAGTGTATTGGGTGTTGTGGCATTTCAGGCAAGCGCCTTTAACACTGGCATAGTGGCTGTAATACCTTTAACTACGTTGGTATTTTATACAAAAAGCTTGCCTAGACAGCAAGCTTTTGTATGTAGACCGGCAGTGATCTTGATTGATATACCGAAATGGATTATCTAGTTAAGATTTTGCGGCTAGGTCTTGATATAAAGTTTCAATCCATTTATCTGCCGAGATAAATTCCCAAGCCCAATTAGCATATTTTGCTGGAACGCCCTGTTTTTTGATGGTGGCTAAATCATGGCCCATTTCAATTTCACCACGCATCCAATTAATACTGTCATCAAGCATATGCTTGAATTTTAGCAGTGCATTTTTATCGGCTAACTCGCCATGACCGGGTATTACCTTAGTTTTATTGTCTAAACGATCGAGGATCAAGCTGACGTTTTCACGATAGCCTGTTACAGAGCCTCCCGCCGCTAAATCAATGTACGGAAAGCGGTCTTTAAAGTATAAATCGCCCATGTGAATAATATTGGCTTTTTGCCACATGACGACACTGTCACCATCGGTATGGCCTGGACCTAGGTGAATAACCTCTAAAGTATCTTGATTAAAATGAATTGAGATATTGTCTTCATAAGTGATAACGGGCAATGCTGACGCAGGAGTACTGCTATCCGCTTTGAGACGTTCGAGAACATTATGATGAGCTAAGATAGAGCCTGTTTCACCAAAGTGGGCGTTTCCACCCGTATGGTCACCATGGTAATGAGTATTAACGATGTATTTAGGCAAGCCAGGTTGAATATCATTAAGTGCGGCGGTAATTTTATCGGCTAAAGGTGCAAATTGATCATCAACAATTAATATGCCGTCATCTCCAGCAGAAACCGCAATATTGCCTCCGGCCCCGATAAACATGTAAGTATTATTGTCTAGTTTGTTGGATTTAATGACCACATCACTGAACTTATCATCAGCAATGGCTGACGTTTGAGCTAATGCAAGCATCGCTACTGCACTGAATCCGATGATGTGACGTTGAAATGTTAGTTTCATGACGATCCCTCATTGCTGTCATAGCAATTATTTTATTGTTATTAATACTGCCTAGCGTAACAAGTTGATCACTTATGGTGCAATAACATCCAGTGAATTAGCATCTGATTAAATAAAATCACGCTTCTCCAATGTAGCTTATTAAGCATTGACCATAGCAAACATTGACTACTGTAAACAATAACGATGCACCAGCAGAACTGAAGTGTAGGACTATTTGGTCCAAGGCAGCAGTTTTTGAGCAAATGTATTGGCTAGCCCTAGTCTAATTGCAGCTTTATGTCGTACTAGATATAGCGCTTGGTAGCATAATGGTACCAAATACAAACTGGTGACGGTTGAAAAGGTTAACCCACCAATAATGGCAATGGCCATTGGCGAATACGGCGGTCCACCACCGCCTATCTGAGTATCTCCCATTGCTAATGGCACTAATCCCAGCACTGTGGTTGCAACCGTCATTAATACCGGACGTAAACGAGTAATACACACGTTAATGATGGTATCACTTAGCTTATCCATATCGGGTGTCATCTGATTAATTTGGTCTACCAGTACAATACCGTTATTAACCACAATGCCCATCAAAATAAGTATGCCAATCATCGACATTACCGACATTGGTGTACCTGTGAGCCACAATGCCCAGAACACGCCGGTAATTGAGAACATAATCGAAGTGATAATAGCTGTCGGTAGCAGCAGTGATTCAAATAACGCCGCCATGACGATATAAATCATTGCGATAGCCAAGATCATATTTACCGCCATGATGGACTGGTCTTCATCTTGGCGTTCAAAACCACCGCGTAACGAGTAGCCGTACCCGTAGGGGAAGTTCACTGAGTCCATCACCTGAGTAATTTTGGTTTGCGCTTCTTCGGTAGTGAGATCTTCAAGATTTGCGCCAATGGATAAAGCCGTTTGGCGATTAAAATGACGAATAGTATCAAATCGAGGAACTACGGTTGCTTCAGCTAAACTGTCCAGGGTATAAACTCGGTCACCTTGGCGAATGATCGGCAGTTGCTTAAGTTTTTCTAAAGAGTTCTGCCAGCTTTTGTCATAGGCCAGTTCGATACGTAGTTCGCCGCTAGGATCATGGCGAAACGAACGTAACTGCGACCCTCTTAAGGCAATGGCAATGTTCGATGCTATATCGCTTAAGGTTAAATCCAGACGGGCAGCCATTTCTCGGTTGATCACCACCACCACTTCTTGTTGGGCGCCATTCACTTCCGAGCGCACATCGACTAAGCCCTCTATATTGTCGAGCAATGGCATCACTTGTTCACTGATGCGGATTAGTTCGGTTGTTGAGCGTCCCGTTAAGGTTACACGAATGCCGTTATTTTCATTGCCCCAACCAAATTGTGGCGTGGCAATCGAAAATTTAGGAAATCCTTCGCGGATCATTTTCTTTAACTCACCAATGTCTATTGGGATGTCTTTTTGTAATAAAATGGTTGATTGTGCATCTTGCGGGGCGTAGTAACTGTAAACCGCATCAATATAAAACGTGTCTTTATTGCTGTATAAATACGTTTCCATGCTATTAATCATGGCTTCGGTCACCGCTAGATTATGGCGACCTTCTAGCTGGTAATTAATGTATAAACGGTCATTACCTTCGCCGTCTCCTTGATCTTGTTGCACCATGCTTAATGGCAATGCTGTTGATACCAACAATGCCACTGCGATGACACCAGAACGTTTTGGTCGGGTTAATATCCAAGTGAGGCTGCGTTGATAAAAACGCCCTAAGCGATTGTTGTCATTAGCGGCCTGCACTTCAAAGTGAAAGTGGTTGAGCATCAGTGGGATTAATGTTTTCGCTACCAATAATGAAGCCGCTAGCGAGATACAAATGGCCACAGCAACATGTTCTAAAAAGATGGTCAGTTGCACTTTTACGCCGAAAATATTAGGTAAAAAAACAATGGCGGTGGTTAATGTGCCTGCTAAAACCGCCAAAGAGACTTTTTCAACGCCAGTTAACACGGCTTGTTGGTTGGCTTTTATCTGACAAGTGTCGTCAATGTGCCCAGCTTGTTTCTCTTGTAGCACGCTTTCGGTGACCACCACCGCATTATCAATCAACATGCCGACGGCTAATAACAATCCCATCATCGATAAAATATTTAAGCTGTAGCCTAAAAAGTACATACCAGCCAATGTCATACATAATGAAATCGGCACTGATGAGATAACTACTAAGGTCATTTTAAGATTGCGCAAAAACAGAAACAGCACCCCAAATGACAGTACCGCACCCATTAAGCCAGACAGTAATAAGTCTTTGAGTGAGGACTTAACGCCATAGGCTTGGTCTTCCATGATAAACAGTTTGATGCCATTAAATTGCTGATCTTGCTTAACCTGTTCGATAACGCTTAGCACACGATCAGACACTTCTACTAAATTGGCACCAGATTCCTTAAATACATCAATACCCACCGCATATTTTTGATCTAAATGTCTGCCTTCAATTTTCTCGGGCAGGGCATAGCTCACCATCGCAATATCTTGCAAGCGGATACCCGGCACAATCACCAGATTATTGATATCATCAAGGCTGGTAAATTCACCTTTTGGTGAGACTTGATACACCCGTGAATTTTCTCTTAGGGTACCTGCACTGATGACAAAGTTTTCTGCCAGTAAACGCGATCGTAAATCGAGGCTATTAAGGCTTGATGCGACCAATTTATCGGCATCAAGTCGGATTTCAATCTGTTTTTGTTCAACACCATAAAGGGTGACTTTTGATACGCCATCAACGCGTTCAAGTGGCTTACGAAGCTGTTTGTCTAACAAATCAAATGCATTAGAGAGTTCGCGCTCGCTTGATATGCGAATGGTTAACACCGGCATATCGGCGGTTGAGAACTGTTGGATCATGACGCGCTCAACATCTTTTGGTAATAAATGCCTTACCGAGTCTATTTTCTCGCGCGCTTCTAGGCTTTTGGTGGCAACATCTTCACCCCATTTCATGTTGAGCTGAATAAACGCACCGTCTTGGGTTGAATCTGATCGCACCTCTTCTATGCCGCTCATGGTAGCAAGTGACTCTTCCAGCACTTTAGTGATGTCGCGTTCAACTTCTGCAGGGCTGGAGCCTTTGTACGGAACTTGCACCACAATTTGTGGAATATCAATTCCTGGAAACATTTCTAATGGCAGCATTCTACTGGCCGCCATGCCAAACAACATAATGGCCAAGAAAAACATGCAGGTGGTGACGGGGCGCTTTATCGCCAGTTGAGTGATGTTCATGCTGGCGTCTCCGCTGTATTAAACTCAACGTCGCTTTGGGTATATTGTTTACGGTCAAATAGCGCATATAAAGCGGGAATAACTAACAATGTAAGCAAGGTTGACATGCTTAATCCGAAAATGACTGTAATAGCCATTGGCGCACGAACTTCACTGCCATCGCCAATGCCTATTGCCATTGGTAATAAACCGAGTGTAGTGGTTAGGGTTGTCATCATGATAGGACGTAAACGAGATTGCGCGGCATCATTAATCGCGGTCAGTTTATCAATACCTTCTTGGCGCAATTGATTAATACGGTCAACCAATACAATCGCATTGTTGACCACAATACCTGCTAGCATAATTAAGCCAATAAATACCACTACACTCAAATGGGTCCCGGTAATGAATAAACCCACAATACTGCCGGCAACGGCCATTGGAACAGCGATTAAGATTAGCAGTGGATGCAACAATGATTCAAATTGGCTGGCCATCACTAAATACACTAGGAAGATAGCCAAAACGAGGGCTATTTTCAATGAGTCAAATGAGTGCTCCATTTCTTCATTTTGGCCGCCAAATCTGGCCTGAATCGAACTTGGTAGCTGCTGTTTAGCCAATATCTGCTGGGCTTCAATTACCGCTTCGCTTAAGTCACCGTAAGCCAAATTAGACGACACAATAGCGACTCGTTGTTGACTGATACGATTAATTGCTGAAGGGCCAATTTGCAAATCGATTGTGGCAATAGCACTTAAGGGGATCGGCTGGGTGCTATTAGGATTAATAATTAACGATTCAATGTCGCTAATTTGATCGCGTTCGCTTAATTCACTGCGCACCAAAATATCCACTTTACGATCGCGTACCGTAAACTGGCTGGCAATAGTGCCACCGACACGTTGGGCTATGCGGTTAGCGACTGTCGGAGCGTCCATTCCTAGCGAGGCTAAACGGGCATGGTCAAAGCGAATACTGATCTCTGGTTGGCCATCGCGCAAGGTAGTATTGATGTCACTAAAGCGGTCAGAATCAGACAAGGCATTAACCAGTTGGTCTGCACTTTGTTTGAGTTGAGCTAAATCATAACCCGATAGCTCAATTTCAAGCGGGGTTTTAAAACTGAATAATTCAGGGTGTTCAATTTGAGCCTCTAGTTCAGGAATGTTTTTTGCTGTGTTACGCAATACCTGGCTAACTGCATTAAAGGCTAAAGGGTCTGCGAGTACCACTTGTAATCGGCCCCAGTTTTCACCACCTCTTGCAGTATCCGATGTCATTAACCCACCACTACCAGCCTGACTATAGGCGTGTTTCACATCTTCACGGTCTTTAATCGACAGCGCTAGTTGTTGTAATACAGCATCAGTTTCACTGACTTCGGTGCCTGGCGGTAATAATACTTCGACATAAAACTCACCTTGATTCATCGGCGGGATTAGCTCGACACCTAACTTAGGCAGTAAACTGCTTGACGCTAGGGTTACCAAAAGTGCTAACACAATGGTTAACACTTGATAGCGTAGAGCGTGATGTAACACCCGGAAATAGATTGATTCGACGATGCGATATAGGTAGTTAAAGCCGGCACAGATGGGTTTGAGTAATAGCCCAAATACACTACTTACAAAACGGCTAATGACAATAATTGCGGTTAATAATCCTGAAGGCAAATAGCTAAACAAGAGTTTAAAGGGAAAACTCAACACTGCCAGTAAGTAGTAGGTGATTTTTCCTTTGCGGCTTGTTGGTTTCGGTTTTTGTGCTACTTCAACTGGTTGCGGCAGGCTGGTGAAGCCTTGTCGTGATGCCAACATGGGAATGGCTGTTAAGGCAACAAATAATGAGGCGAGTAGGGCGAACGTGACCGTGAGCGCTTGGTCGGCAAATAAGGCTCCTGCAATGCCGTCGACAAACACTAAAGGGACAAATACAGCTAGAGTGGTGAGTGTTGATGCAAAAATGGCGCCTGAGACTTCTTTACATCCTGTGACGGCAGCTTCAACTTTACTCATGCCTTGAGATTTATAACGGTCTATGTTTTCTAATACCACAATGGCATTGTCGACCAGTAAACCAATGGCTAATGCAATACCACCTAACGACATAATATTTAAGCTAATATCAGCAAAATACATCATATTGAATGTCGCAATAACTGAAAAGGGAATTGAGATTGAGATGATAAGTGTGGCAATAATATCACGTAGAAACAGGTAGATAACTAACATAGCCAGTAGACTGCCAAATAATGCAGCTGAGGTCACTTCATTCACGGCACTTTCAATAAATTCAGATTGATCGTAAATAATCTTTAACTGATTCTGCTCACTTGCTTGGTTAATTTTATCGAGTTCTGTGCGTATTTTTTGCGCTACCGCAACAGTATTAGCGTCACCTTCTTTGTAGATCGCCAATTCAATCGATTCAACTTCGCCGATGCGGGTAATGTCGCTGCGTTCTTTATAGGCATCACTGATATCAGCAACATCAGATAATCTGACTAAGGTTTGACCATCGCGATAAACGATGACTTGGCCTAATTCTTCAAGAGAGTTAAATTGATTTAAGGTTCTGACTAAGTATTCTTTATCACCTTGGATCACTTTACCTGCTGAAAGGTTGATATTTTCTTCATTTATTCGACGTTTAACCTGGTCGGCATTAAGATTCAATTGACTTAGTTTTTGTTGATTTAATTCAATATGAACTTCTTGCTCCAACCCACCGGATAACCTTACAGCAGCAACACCGGATAAGGCTTCTAAACGTCGTTTTAACTCTTCATCAGCAAAAGTTCGCATTTGCTTTAACTGCTCCGCATCGGCATTGGGTACAGAAAAAGCTAAGCGCATGATGGGATCAAGATTGGGGTTAAAACGCAGTAATAATGGCTTATTAATGTCTAAGGGCAGCTCGATAGTGTCGATTTTTTCACGCACTTCAAGGCTTGCCATATCCATATTGGTGCCCCATTCAAACTCGAGCACAACATCAGACATGCCAGAACGTGAAATTGAGCTTATTTTCCGCAGTCCTTTTACCACCCCAACAGCTTCTTCAATTGGTTTTGATACCAGCTGCTCAATTTCAACCGGAGCAGCACCGTCATAGGCTGTGCGTATGGTCACGCTGGGATAGCTTAAATCGGGTAACAGTTTTACCGCGAGGCGAGAAAACCCTACCATGCCAAAAAGCATCACAGCTAACATGAACATCCATACAGTGACGGGGCGTTTAACCGAAGTGTTAATTATTGACATTATCCCGCTCCGTTATCGAATAGCTGCGAAGCTAAGTGGGGTAATAATTTCCACTAATGATTGATCTTTGAGGTTTTGTTGGCCCCGGATGACAATTTGTTCGCCATCTTCAACACCCGATAAAATTTCAACCGTGTTATTTTCACGATATCCCAAGGTGACTTCACGTCGTTGTGCCTTGGTGTCTTTTATCACATACAAAGCTTGAGTGTTGTCTTGGTTGATTAATGCGTTATAAGGCACGGTAAGTACATCAAGGTGGGTGTCGTATTTAAGTTCAACCCGAGTAAACATACCCGCTTTTAATGTTGCATCTTGATTTGGCACGGCTAACGTCACTTTAAACGTACCGCTTTGAGCATCCACTATCGGACTAATACGCAGCACTTTTGCATCGATAATATTGGCCGCTGTACCTTGGTGTTGTTGAATAATACTGGCTTGTTGACCAACCCGTAAACTAGCAAGTTGTTGTTCTGGTAAGTGTAATATGCCGTGAAGTTGGTCTTGATTAACAACATAAAATAACTCTTGGAACTCTTTTGCCATATTGCCTGTTTTAACATAGCGTGAAGCAACGACACCATTAATGGGTGAGGTGATTTGGCTTTCTTTAACTTGTAGCTCTGCTAAGTCGCGCTGTGCTTTAGCAGCTTGTAGGTTGAACTCGAGCTTGGCCATTTGGTCTTGGCTAATAAACTCTTTGTTGTTCATTTTATTTAAACGATTTAACTCTTGCTGAATAATCTGCACTTCGGCTTCTGAACGATTGAAATCATAACGTTGACGCTTGGCATCAATTACCGCAAGTATTTGCCCTTTGGTAACCCGATCGCCTTCTTCAACGTTAATCTTTTCGATTATCCCAGCAATGCGGCTCATCACATGAGACTCTTCCGGTGCTTCGAGTGTGGCGGTGGTGCTGTAAAAAGACGATACATTGCCTGTGGTGACCAGTGCTGTTTCAACCGGAATAGCAAATTTATCATCTTTTTTTGCTTGCTCTTCTTCGCCGCTGCAACCACTCAATACTGCAATACAAAGTAAAGGAATTGCCATTTTCTTCATGCTGATGAACCTATCCATGGGGTACCTGCTAGTGTTATATTTTTTGAATTAAATGACGCTAATGTACTTATTGTTATTCTTAAGCGAGTTAACGTCACGTTATCATTTGTAACTAATGTTAATTAAATACATCAAAGCACTAACTGTGCCACTTTTTATAGTGTATAAATAACAAAGGTTTATAGTATTTTTAGTTAAGGGTTAGCGAAATTGACAATGTTAATGTAGTGAAAATAATTAACATTTGGTGTGATTGGTTATTTATGTATTTTCGTGTTGTAGAAATAAACAGATTCATTGATATCAATAAATGGAAAATAATTTAAAAGGAAGCGTAAATGAAAACAACAACATGGTTGGGCATGATGGCATCAGTTTTTTTATTGTCTTCATGCAGTATGTTGGTGAGCCAGCAGTCGGGGAAACAGTCTGTTTCGAGCAGTCTGATGGACTTTTTGTATCCTAATAAAGAAGCCCGTGCAGTACATAGCGCCGAAGTTCCATTGCTCACATTACCGGTAAAAGTCGGTATTGCCTTTGTACCGTCAACAGGCTTTCAAAAAGAGGCTGTGCATAGTAAAGATCAATACGAATTACTTGAAAAAGTGAAAGCGGCTTTTGTTCAATATGATTATATTGACCGCATTGAAGTCATTCCGAGTACTTATCTTGCTGGTGGTGATGGTTTTAACACATTAGAACAAGTTGGGCGTTTATATGATGTCGATGTAATGGCGTTGGTGTCTTACGATCAAGTGACTCAGTCTGTAGAGAATAATGCCGCGTTATTGTATTGGACCATCGTGGGTATGTATGTGATTCCGGGCAATGAAAATACCGTACAAACCTTTGTCGATACTGCAGTGTTTGACATTAAAAGTAGGAAAATGCTCTTTAGAGCACCAGGGATCAGTAAGCTCGAAAAGCGCACAACCGCTATTGGTATTGACGAAACATTAGCTGAAAAATCGATGCAAGGTTTTGACCTGGCAGTTACTGATATGACTAAAAACTTAGACGATGAGTTAGCTCGTTTTAAAGTGAGAGTTAAAGAGGAAAAAATTGCCAAGGTGGAACATAGCAATAATTACAGTGGCGGGACTATTGATATTCAGTTTGGTTTACTATTATTGATAATGTTATTCATTCGATTAAGACTCAGTAAGGATGTTGAACGCTAACCTTACTGTGGGCTATGTTCAATTGACTATGCTCAAGTATCTATTTTCAATGAGCAGTGATTAATCGATGAGTCACGTTGTTCGGTTAATCATTTTTATACTATCATTTTTTAGAAGTCGTTTTATCTGTGATGCGCGTTAACGCAGCACAATTATCTTCAGTATGGGCTCTGTCGTGTGTCTAAAATTTCCAAATAAATTTAGAGAATCCATGTTTAGTCCAGATATTGACAATAATATAAGTAAGCAGGTTTTTTAGATGGAATAAGGTGCGATATAACTGAGGGTTTGTTGATAAATTATTGAATCTCAGCTTTGTAATAAGCTGAGATTCAATGATAAATATAATAAATACACTTGAATTACAGTATTTTATTAATACTTTAATTCATTTTTTATGAAGATTTATTCGTAATGGAAAAGTTAACCCGACGAGTCTTAGAACGCTCAGAACTGGTTAATTTTACACCGTTATCTTCAATGACTTTAGTAGTCGAAATTAATTGGTCGTTAGATGTGCCCAAAGAGATTAAAAACTCCACTAAACCATCAGCACGACGTTGTGCCAACGCTTTATTGTATTTAACTGTGCCTTTGTCATCTGTAAAGCCCTGAACATTTAGTTCTTTATCAGAATTATTGGCGAGGTAAGTCGCAACGCAAGACATGTGAGTATCAAGCTTACTGTATGACTTATCACTATTAACTTCGAAATACACAGGTGTGAACCCAATAATCATTTCATTATCTGTTTGTAATGTATATTCAATACACTCTGGAGAAATAGAAAATGTTTTGATTGGTTCAGATACAACGACAGGTGCTGATTGACAACCCGCAAGTGTTAATAACGCAATAACAGGTAATGAAAGATTGACGCGTTTCATATTTGTTTAATCCTTTAAAAATGTGGTCCATTAAAAAGAAATCGTAAATTACCGATAATGTTTTATTGGGTCAATAGAAAAACTGTTTTTTAGTTAATTAGATGTTTATTTTCATATTAAAAACATACTTTTTAATGTTTTTAGATTTTAATACATACTAATGGGTGGTTTATTTTAATGAATTTATTTAAAAGTTATTAAGCAAGTTTTTAAATGTTGTTTTTTACATTTTCTTGCTGCAACATATTGGGGTAATTTTGATTCACTAGGAAGATAGTTTACATACTTTAGGATAATATTAAGGGATTAACCTGTACTTATGGATAAGAGTAAAGCACCAAATCACTTTGCTGAAGATAAAACAGTTGTGGCAGGATTTGAACATTCTGGAAATAATAATAAAGTTAACTTGATTGGGAAGTGTTTCAAAAATCGCTATTTGATTGAGTCGAAAATTGGTCATGGCGGTATGAGTGATATATACCGTGCCAAAGATCTCTATTTGGAGTCATTAAACGTAACAGAACCTTTTGTTGCGATTAAAGTATTATTATCTCAGATATCGGATATACCCGAAGCTCAGCAAGTCCTTATCAAAGAGTCAGTACAAACTCAAAAACTATCTCATCCAAATATTATCAGAGTTTATGATGTAGATACCGATGATGGCTTTCACTTTATGGTGATGGAGTGGTTAGATGGCGAATCATTAGACCAAGTGATCAAACGTTCAAAACCGTTAGGCATCAACTTCAAAGGATCAATGAAAATCATTGATCAGATTGCTTCTGCATTATCGTATGCTCATCAACAAGGTATTGTCCATACAGACTTAAAGCCATCAAATATCTTCCTCACTCGCCAAGGGAACATTAAAGTTTTTGATTTTGGCGTTGCGAAAAACTTACAGCAAAGAGAGGACCGATACGCATTTGCCGAAGTCGACCAAGACTCTCCTTTAACAGGTTATACCCCAGCTTATGCTAGTTTTGAGCAGTTATCTGGAGAAGATGCCTGCGCGGCAGACGATATTTTTGCTTTTTCGTGTATTAGCTATGAGCTACTAACAAGTAAACATCCTTATAACCGTGTAGCTGCAAATGAAGTTGATATCACCAACAATAAGTTGATTAAACCAAAAAATATTAGTTCACGATTATGGCCTATGTTGAAAAAAGGTCTCGTGCTTAAAAAAGTACAACGTGCGCCTTCCATCGAGCTAATTATCAATAAGTTCCACAGTAAAAGTTGGCCACTACTCACCGCTATTGCTGCGGGTGCAGTACTTGTTATCGGTGGATTTCAAATTCAACAATATTACCAGATTCAATTATACGACTTACAAAATAAAGTCGCGCTGACAAATAAGGCCAAAAGCGAAGTTCAAGCATTTGAATTTATTCCTGCTTCAGCATTATTAACCCAAATAGAAGATATTCCAGAAGATAAAAAGCTGATTAAGAATGGTTTGTTAAAGACACATCAATCTGAAGTGTTGGATATTGTGGAGCAACGTATAGCTTCCTTACCGAAAAGCGATAATGGTCTGTATCAAAATTATGAAAAAATAGCACAAATTATTAATGACATAGAACGTTTTTATCCTGATTCAGTTCGTTTGCTACAAATAAAAAACCAAGCAGAGAGAAGTAAACAATCAGTTGTAGATGCACTGTCTGAACGATTGAGCCTGTTATTATCTCAAGCCCGTTACAATGAACAGGGAAGTAATAATATTCAAGCCATTGTTGAAGGGTTAACATTTGTCGAGCCTGGATATGTTTATACCGCGTCTAATGAAGAATATGCCCTCTATGCAAGCTCATTTGATAACGCCTTAAAGAAACATGATATTAATCAAATTAGTGCACTCATTACAACTGGCGAAAATATATTTTCAAACTATCCGCAGGCTAAGTCATTAATTACATATGGCGCCGAATTGAAAGTGGCTGTTAAAGGCTTAAATGACTATCACGATTTAACGGCAAAAGGTAAAACGGTCGTTTATCCATACGAAGCTGCTGAAGTTTATTATCGAGATACATTTAATCAATTAACCGTGAGGTTAGATGCAATTGATAACCCAAAAGATCTACACGAGTTTGATAAAGAAGTTAGGGGGCTCGCCACGAATTTACCCGATGATTTTGAGCCCCTGCTAACGCTTGATAAACGTTTAGCCGCCTCTTTTTTACGCCAAGCAAATGTGTATCTTGATAAGCAATATCTGAAAACAGCCAGAGAGTTATTTGCCAGAGGGAATGAAATGTATGAACGTCTAAATGGTGTTCAACGCTTATAACGCAATGGGTATGATGGCTAGTCAACAAGTTGATGAAGGAAGATGTAATAGAAATGGAATTATTGCTAGAGATTGTGAGTTATCACAGGTTATCCCCTGAGCAGGTCATAACAAAAGATGTCACAGAAACCTTAACGTTAGGGCGCTCTGATGTATGTGATTGGCATATGCCTGATCCAGAAAAAGTGGTTTCTGGTACTCATGCTCGGATCACCAAGCGCAGTGATGATTTTTTCATTGAGGATTTATCAACCAACGGATTATATGTCAATCGCGCAGTCGAAGCGTTAGGCACCAATCGTGAGCATAAAATTGAACACGATGATCTGTTTACTTTTGGTGATTATGAGATCAGTGCGAAGTTACAAATGTTACATGTGGCCTCTAATAGTCAACCTCAACAAGAGATACATGACGCCCCACATGTTGCTACTTTGCAGCAAAATAAACTCATTCCAGCTTCTTCCTCATCAATGCTTGATACTGGGTTTGAATCTGATTTAGCAGGATTTGATTCTGCTATGTTACTGAACCAATCTCGACAACAATCAGCAGGTCTCTCGCAGATGAATGCTGATTTACAAGACCATTTTCAACCACCAGTAGCCATTCCAGAAGAATGGGATAAAGATATTTTTGGACAACATTCTCAAGCTCACGCAAAAACTGATATCCGATCTGTTGTTCCACAAGAGCCCGAGCTTCTGGTTGCTAAAGCTTCAGTTAACCCTATAAAAGTGCCTGAAACGGTAAAAGCGGAGGTGAAAAAAGTGGCCCCCGAGGCACCAAATACCAAAGTACCCGTTAGTACACAGGTAAGCCCTTCATCTGCATTAAGCAAAGCGTTTTTTCAGGGTATGGGAGTCAATGAACAAGATTATGTCAATGTGCTAACTGAAGAGTTGATGTTTGAACTGGGCCAAAGTATGCAGTTTATGTTGACTGGCCTGATGGAATCACTACGTCAACGTTCAAAGCTGAAAACTGAGTTTAGAATCAATCAAACAACATTCCAGCAGCGTGAAAATAATCCATTGAAATTTTCGGCCAATATTGATGATGTATTTCAAAATTTATTTTTAAGGAAAAGTGCGAGTTTCTTGTCATCTCAACAAGCGATTACCGAAGCTTTTAATGACGGTCGAAAGCATGATACTGCGTTAACTGCAGGCACATTAGGCGCTATCCGTGGATTGCTAAATCAATTAGATCCTGAATTTATTGAAGCCAAAAGCCAAAACCAGTCGCTTACAGACATGTTAGTGCCGGGACAGAAACAGATGCGCCAATGGAAAGTATATAAAAGCTTACATTCCAATTTAAAAACAGAATTTATGCAAGACAGTGCTGCCGCATTATCAGATGATTTTGTTAAAGCATACGACAATAAAATTAAAACATTATAAATTATTAAGGGCTAATAAATGAAATTGAAGTTAGGTCTATATCAAATTGTATTAGTGAGCTTTTTATTACTTAATTCTGGCTGTAAAACGATTAATGCTGTCGTCCCGCCATCGACAGATCTTACCTTTAATGCCAGCGCAGACATCAATCCTGACATTAACGATCGGCCATCACCAGTGGTGGTGAAAATATTTGAATTATCATCAAGAACTATCTTTGATACTCAAGATTTTTTTACCCTTGATGAGTCAGCTGAAAGTGTACTTGGTCCAGATCTTATTCGTAAAGATGAGTTGGAATTACAGCCATCAGAAACGCGTGAATATGCCATGACACTGGGACAAAACACCCGATTTGTTGGTGTTATTGTCGCATACAGAGATATTGATTCATCTCGTTGGCGTTCAGTCGTCACTGTCGATCCTACTGGTTATGATGATGTCGTTATCAACATCGAAAAAATAGCTGTGTATAACTCTGAAAAATAATTGTTGTGAATAAATAGGGAAATTATGAGCGATTTTAGCCCAATAGCATGGACAGAGGGCATGTTTCTTCGTCCACAACATATGCAGCAGCAAGAACGTTTTTTGCAACATCAACAAGCGCGAACTGCCAAGAATAACAATCCACTTGCTTGGGGGGTTGTGAGCTATGAAGTCAATTATGGCCTACTTCCACTGGGGCAATTTGGATTAGACCGCATCGATTGTGTTTTTCCTGATAACACCTTGGCTTGTCTTCCTGAGCAGAGTCCGTTACCAACGGCTATTACTGTCCCAGCAGGTACATTGGATCAGCTTGTTTATCTTGTTCTTCCCGTTGCGAAAAGCAATGGGATGAATATTTCATCTTCTGAACAAAATCAAATTACTCGCTACAGCTATGAAGATCACAACATTGTTGACACAAGTGTTGGCTCTGATGCTATGGAAGTGCTGCAAGTTGCCAAATTAGATTGTCGGTTAAAGTTACAAACTGAAGATCGCTCAGGCTATGTCTCAATTGCGATCGCTCGGGTTATTGATGTGTCTGAAGAGGGCGTGATTCGATTAGATAAAAAGTTTATTCCGGCATGTATTGGCATTGAACACATTAAAACCTTAATGAATATGACAACTGAAGTCACTGGCATGATTAATCAGCGTGCAGAAGCCATTGCGGGTCGCTTAAGTCAATCCCAAGGGACTTCCAGTTCGATAGCAGACTTTTTAATGTTACAACTTTTGAATAAGTATCAACCTATTTTTGAACATTATGGGGTTGTTAGTCATATTCATCCAGAATTGCTATTTCGCACACTCATTAGTTTTTCTGGTGAGCTTTCAACGTTCAGTAGTCCCAACAAGCGACCGCCAAAATTTCCTGTCTATCAACATGATAATTTAACCTATGTGTTTAGTAACACTATGGTAATTGTTAATCATGGCTTAAGTAGTGTATTGGAACAAAGTGCCACAGAGCTGATCCTAGAGAAGACTAAATTTGGTGTGTATTTCTCGACGATTGCAGACAAAAGTATGCTTGATAATGCTGAATTCATTCTCGCTGTTAAAGCAAATGTTCCGCATGATGAGCTTCGTCAACGCCTACCTTCACAAATTAAAATAGGGTCAGTTGAAACCATTCGTGAACTGGTTAATAACCAATTACCCGGTATTGGAATATCCAACCTCCCAGTCGCGCCAAGACAGGTGCCATACCATGCGGGTTATCACTATTTTCAATTAGATAAAAATAATAGCCATTGGATAAAGCTTAAATCAAGTGGCGGTGTTGCAATGCATATTTCTGGAGCATATCCAGAGTTACAAATTGAACTTTGGGCCGTGAGTATTTAACGCCAAAACATTAAGGATAATTTTGTGAACGATAAAACCATCGTTAAACCTCGCCCAGGGAAAGGGTCGGGTATGGCTGGCAATAAAACAAAGGTCGATGATGATAGTCAGAAAACCTTGATTCAAGATCATCGTGCCGATAATCGCGACAACCGATCGCAACTAAGCTTATCGCAAAACCCAATCGTTGATTTTGCGGGTACGCTTTTATCTATTTGTACTCAGTTACGAAATAGTACCGAGCATGATGATGTCAATACTCTACGGGTGCATTGTGTCGAACTCATCAAGAATTATGAGCAACAATTACGTAATGCAAATTTAGCGTCAGATGACATTAAGTCTGCTCGATATTGCTTGTGTTGCTTTATAGATGAGGTGGTCCTCAATACGCCTTGGGGAGAGCAAAGCTATTGGGCGTCTGACAGTTTACTTTCTACTTTTCACAATGAAACCTTGGGTGGCGAATATTTCTATACCTTGCTTGACGCCTCACTTCGTCATCCTTCTGAAAAGTGTAATTTACTTGAGTTGATGTATTTATGTTTAACTCTTGGTTTTGTTGGCAAAATGAGAGTTGAGCCTCAAGGCGATCAAAAACTAGAAGCATTACGTGAAAAAACGTATTTAGCCATTCAATCTTGCAAAGGCGATTTTCATCGAGAATTATCACCAGGATGGCGACAGAATATTGTCCCTAATCTAACCTTCCAGCAGCCATTTCCTTTATGGGTTATCGGGGCATTATTTGGGGTGGTTATTTTATTTATCTATATGGGTTTTAGTTATAGCATCAACAATTACTCATCAGAGGCTTATAAAGAATTGACCTCGATTGTGCCTTGGGAGAAAACCATTGATGCGCAACAACAAATTAGTCGTGATGAAGCATTATTACTGCAACAACTATTGCAAACCGAAATTGGCAAAAATTTACTTGAAGTAGAACAATTAAGTGATCGTGTGAGGATCCGCATTGGGGCGACTGAACTGTTTGCTTCTGGTAACACTCAACCTCGTTCAGATTTTGAAGCTATTTTAGCTAAAATTGCTCTGACGCTAGAGAGCACAAATGGCAAAATATTGATCACCGGTCATACCGATGATGAGCCAATCTTTACGTCTAAATACCCATCAAATTGGCATCTTTCATTAGCAAGAGCAACGTCGATTGCGAACGTTCTCGCTAATAACGCATCGCTAAGTGGCCGCTTGTGGCCCGAAGGTCGTGGTGAGTCTGAGCCCCGTGTGGTGAACGACAGTGAACAGAACCGCGCGTTAAATCGTCGAATCGAAATCGACTTATTGTTTTAGTGTGACACAAAGGAATCGCATCAATGTCTTTAAAATCAATTGGCAAAGGAATTGTCGACACACTTAAGTCTAAATGGACAATTACCATAATAGGTTTTTTATGTTTGGCTTTACTTATTTGGTTTGGTGGCCCTTTAGTGGCTATAGCGGGGTATGAACCGTTAGCATCAGCAGCCACACGGATTATCTTACTACTGGTTATTGTTATTATTTTTGGTGCCATTCACTTTTCTCGACAACTCAAGAATAAAAAACAAAGCGAGAAAATGGTTGATAGCTTAATTAACGGTGAAGAGGGTAGCTCTGTGGCCAGTGATGACTTAGCAAAAAGTGAAATCACTGTTTTACAAAATAAAATGACCCAAGCGTTAGATATTCTTAAAAATACCAAGTTAACTAAAAATAAAAGTATTTACGAATTACCTTGGTACATCATGATTGGTCCACCTGGAAGTGGAAAAACCACAGCGATTCAACATTCTGGTCTTGAATACCCATTAAAAGAAAAAATGGGCGTAGATATGATTGAAGGCGTTGGAGGAACAAGACATTGTGATTGGTGGTTTACCAATAAGGCAGTATTAATTGATACGGCGGGTCGTTATACCACTCAAGATAGTCATGTAAAACAAGACTCTCGGGCATGGCAAGGTTTTCTGGGTTTATTGAAAAAATACCGCCCAGTTCGTCCTATTAATGGGGTGATAATCAGCATGGGCATGTCTGATTTGTTAAACCAAACCAAGACAGAGAGAAATTTACATGCACGCGCAATTAAGCAGCGTTTACAAGAACTGCAAAATCAACTGGGTATGACTTTTCCGGTATATGTTTTATTTTCGAAATCAGATTTAGTTGCCGGGTTTAATGAATTTTTTGATGATTTAACCAAAGAAGATTGTGAACAAATTTGGGGTATTACCTTCCCGCTCAATGCAGATACAGAAGACACTGATATTGTCAGTTCATTTAATAAAGAATTTCATGATTTATTATTAAATTTAAATGCAAGATTAAATAGCCGCCTAAAAAACGAACGCGACCTAGAGCGTCGTGCGGCCATTTATGAGTTTCCAAAGCAACTCCGATTATTACAGAGCTCAGCCGATGATTTTCTGAAAGAGATCTTCGCGCCTAATGCATACGAAGAAGCACCGCTATTGCGTGGTGTTTATTTAACCAGCGCAACTCAAGAAGGTACGCCAATTGATCATCTTTCTAGTCACTTATCCAGTGGCATTAAGAGTAAAACTAAAACCTTCGCCGCCAATAAGCAACGCAGCTACTTTATTAAACGCCTATTAGAAGATGTTATTTTTCCAGAGAAAAATTTAGCATCGACCAATCGCAAGCATACAAACCATAATAAACTTTTACGAAAAATATCAGTAGGCATTGCTGCAGGTGTCACTTTGTTTGCGAGTTATGTTTGGTGGCAAAGTTATGATTGGAATAGACAATTGATTGATGATACCTATCAAGGTGTCACAGCATATAAAACGGTTACCAGTGGTGGGTTAAATGCTAAGTCTGATGTCATTACATTAACCAAAGGCTTAACATTAATTCGTGATCTCCCTGTTGGTTTTGGTACTGACAAGCCTGAGGATGCATATACCTTTGGTTTGTATCAAGGAGATAAGCTTAAACAACCTGCTACAGCGGCTTATCACCGTGCTTTAGAAACACATTTAATGCCTTACCTACAAGGTGTGCTAAGTGCAGAAATGGACGCTAATGGTGGGCACCTTAACTACCTCTACGAGACATTGAAAACATACTTAATGTTGTATTTTCCCGAGCATTTTGACAAAAGTGATGTGCAAGTCTGGTTCTCGGCTTATATCGATAGAAATCTGGTTGGTGATGTCAATAGTGAGGTTAGAAAGGAGTTAAATAAGCATATAGATACATTACTGTCTTTAGGGATTAGAGGTCATCAATATGACAGTATGACAGTGGATAGTGCCCGGATTAATTTGACCATGTTACCTCTGGTTGAGCGCGCATATCAGCGTTTAAAAAGTGATTTTTCAAACAGCAGTATCCCAGATTTTAAACTGGTTGATATTCTGAGTGTAGACAGTTTAGATGGTCTGGTGTTCATCAGTGGTCGCCAATTTAATCAAGGTATTCCTGGTCTTTATACTTTTAATGGTTTTCATGGCATTTTTAGTATAGAAAAGAATAAGATAATAAAAAACCTAACCGCAGACAGTTGGGTTTATGGTGATGAGTTAGTTGATTTAGACGAACAAGCGAAAGCGCAGATTACCCAAGAGTTAGAAAACAGATACATTCGTGATTATATTTTCTATTGGGAAGATTTCTTAAGCGACCTTGCTATCAAACCATATTCAACACGTGAGGAAGCTGAGAGTGTTACTGCAGCGCTTGCGAGCCCAGATCAACCGATCAAAACCATTATTACCGCAGTGCAGAAAAATGTGAATTTAACTAAGCTTCCTGCCGATTCAAATAATTTAAAGGCCGCGGCGGAAGTGGCCGGTAATATTTCTGATGTTGCATTTCGGTCTAAAAAAGCACGATTAAATAGGCTGTTACCCGATACAGCAATAGAGTTAGATATTGATTTGCCGGGCAAAGATGTGGAATTTGCTTTTGCAGAATTGCTCAAAATAAATCCTGCTGACATTGATAAAATTCAAACGACGTTGCGGGCTCTTAATCGAAACTACAATAAATTATCAATGCAGTCAGAAGGACAAGGTAACGTTGTTAATCAAGCCACAGAAGAAAGCTTTGCTCAACTAGGTTCTAGTTTATCTGAGCAATTGATGGATCTACCTTATCCAGTAAAAAATTGGTTAAGTGAAGTGGCTTATCGTACTCGCTCGTTTGCTAAATCCAATCAAAGTCAGCGTTTCAATGGTATTTGGCGTTCGCAAGTGTTGGCTGAATTCAATCGAGCGATCGCAGGGCGTTACCCATTTGACCGAAAATCGTCAGAAGATGTCAGACTAAAAGACTTCAGTAAGTTTTTTGGTTATGGCGGCACCTTAGATAAATTTTGGGATCAATACCTCGCTTCACATGTCGATACCAGCAAAAAACCTTGGCGTTTTAAGCGTAATATCGGCATTCGTAATGACATTTTAGAAATGTATCAACGCGCAGAAATTATTAAAGAAGCATTTTTCGAACCGGGATCTAAGCAGCCTATTGTTAACTTTTCATTAGAACCGGAATTATTAGATAGAAGTGTGAGTATGTTTTTATTCGAAATAGATAGCCAACAGCTGAAGTATCGACACGGTCCTACTCGCAAAGAGTTATTTACCTGGCCTGGCCCTGGGGCAAATAACGAAACACGAATTGCATTTTCACCTCCTAACGGCGGGCGCTCTATCAATAAGAAATATGAAGGTGAATGGTCATTCTTCAAATTATTAGATGAATTAAGTAAAAAGCGTCCACAAACTAAAAAAGATGGCAAGTTACTCATCAATCTCAAAGGCTACAATGCTGTACTGAAATTGACCGCAAACAGTGTTAACAATCCATTTTGGATGGCAAATATGGAGAAGTTTAGATGTCCTGCGAATCTTTAACATCAGTAGGTTACTGTGGCAAAGTCCCCTCAAAAGGGGATTTTATTCAGCAGAACTTAAATGTTGATTTTCTTAAAAATTGGAATGACTGGTTACAAGCTGTTATTGCGGTGAGTAAAGAACAAACCGAACACAATTGGTTGGATTATTATCTGACGAGTCCCATATGGCATTTTTCGTTATCTGCCGGTGTGTGTTGCGACCAAGCTGTTGTCGGGACCGTCATACCAAGTGTTGACCATGTTGGTCGCCATTATCCATTCACATTAGCCGGATTACATAATCAATCGGCTTTAAGAGGTTGGAAAGACAATCAGTGGGTTGAGGTTTTTGAACAGAATATATTACAAGTGCTTGAAGATGATACTGTTCTTAGTAAATGGTTCGATGCCATTACAAAAGAGACTTTAACGGTTGCCGCCAATAACGACAAGCTACTCGAGAGCGAATCGTTGGATCGCAACAAGAAAGCGTGGGTATTTCAAGGCGACAATTCTCCTGATGTACTTTTATTACTGGACCAGCAATACAGAAAACGCTTTGATCGTTACAGCATTTGGTGGACAGAGGGCTCTGACGATGTTGAACCATGCACGATTATTACTGAAGGTTTACCACAGATCAGTCAATTTATTTCTATGTTAAATGGCCAATGGCAACAGCGTGGTTGGAATACTGCAGAGCTCATTAAGGAACAAACATCATGCACTTAAGTCATGCATTAACTCATCGAGGCACCGTAAGAGCAATCAACGAGGATGCATATCTTGAATTACCACATTTAGGTATTTGGGTGGTTGCAGATGGTATGGGTGGACATGCAGCAGGAGATGTCGCAAGTCAATTAGTGATTGATGGCATCCAGCAGGCCGTTGAACATTTACAACCAGAGACTATTACATTAGATGTTTTAAAACAGTCGCTTATTGCGAGCAATCGTTTTTTGCAACAAATGAGTGAGCATGAATTTGATGGGAAGGTGGCTGGCAGTACTGTCGTTGTTTTGTGGTTATACCAAGATAACTATCACTTGTTATGGGTAGGCGATAGTCGAATTTACTTGTTACGAGATCAACAAATGAAGCAAGTCACTAAAGACCACAGTCAAGTTAATGACATGATTGATGAAGGGTTACTTCTACCTGAAGAGGCTGAATCTCATCCATTAGCGAATGTAATCACTCGGGCTGTCGGTGTTGACTCACAATTAGACATAGATTATCGCACCGATATTATGAAAGAGGGTGATGTCTTTTTACTTTGTAGCGATGGTTTAAATAAAGAATTAAATGATGTTGAAATTGAACGAACAATAAAGTCTGGCAACATCATTGATTCCGGTATGGCACTACTCCATGCCTCTTTAGTCAGGAATGCACGAGATAATGTCACCTGCATTCTTGTTAAAAATACACCTAAAAAAATAAATATCATTGATGATAGTGATAAAACAATTCCAATATTTGGTTAATGTTTTGATGAATTAAACTCATATAAGTGTTTTTGTTTGATGAGTTTAATTGTCGATAGCCATTAATTATAAATGTTGTATTTAGATGTGCTGTAACATTATTTAAAATGTAATTATATTGGGTGTAATCACATGGGGTGTGTTTGTTTTTTTTGTGATTATCCATTGTAATTAGTTATTGGCATTATATTGTATTTTGCTTCTATTAAAGGGCAATAAGTATTGTTTTTGAAGTTCTATACTTTTATTATTATAAATTAATCGTTTTTATTCAGGGATTGAATTAGATTGAGTAAGCTAAAGAATTTAACAATTGATGAATTAATTCTTCCCATTACCATTGATGCGGAGTCAGGAGTTGATCCTCGTGAAGATATAAGTCCGACATCAACTTATTATCTACTTAAAGATGTGCGAAATATTGCACGTTCTAGAGAGCGTAAAGCACTAACTGACGAAGAAGATGTATTGTCCGTTGCAGCTGAATGGCGACCGATTTTCGAACAAGTTCCGGGTATCTTAAAACAACAATCAAAAGATATTGAATATGTAGCTTGGTTTATAGAGGCAGCTTGCAGGTTATATGGTTTTAAAGGACTTTGTTTTGGTTTCACTCTAGCTACAGAGCTCGTTGAGCGCTATTGGGACACTATTTACCCAACACCTGAACCAAATGATTTGGCAGAGCGCATTGCGCCGCTTATTGGTTTAAACGGTATCGAAAGCGAAGGTTCTTTAATTCATCCAATCAGAACGATTCCGATCACTGATGGTGGCGTCATTTATTCTACTTGGCAATATGAGCAAGCTTTAGACACCAGTCGTTTAGATAAAGACAAACAAGAAAAACGTTTTGATTCAGGTTCAGTGTCACTTGAAGATGTCGAACATAGCATAAGAGAAACCTCTGACAGTTTCTTTATTGAATTAGACCGTGATGTTCAAGATGCCATCGCTGCTTTTAGCAAACTATCTGCTGCCATGGATGCTGCCATGAGCGGTGAGCCACAGCCTACCAGTTACATTCGCAAGGCATTAGAAGCATGTGCGCTACAAATCAGCGCTATCACGGCTCCCATTATTGCAAAAAACAAAGCAAACCTTGAACAAGAACAACATAACGAAAAAGAGCAACACAGCGACCCTAATGACCACAGCACAACGTCATCAGGTGTTGATGGGCAGCTTAACTCGAGAGCACAAGCCATTAATAATCTTGAAACGATAGCGGACTTTTTTAGACGTACCGAACCACATTCGCCTATGTCTTATGCCATTGAACAAGTTATACGTTGGAGTGATCTCAGTTTGCCTGAGTTGTTACAAGAATTAATCCAAGATGGTGAAGCAAGGAATGGTTTCTTCAAGTTATCTGGAATAAAAACGGAAGATTAATCTGTAGTTGATTACTCAACATATTATTGAAAGGAGTTCATATGAGTGTACATGATAAATTAAAGCGAGTAAGAAAACCTCGTGTCCATATTACCTATGATGTCGAAACTGAAGGTACAGTTGTAAAAAAAGAACTGCCTTTTGTTATCGGTGTTACAGGTGATTTTACTGGACACAACACCGCAGATTTAAAACCATTGAAAGACCGCCGTTTTGTGCAAATCGATCGTGAAAATTTCAATGATGTATTAAAACGTATGAGTCCCCAATTAAACATTTCAGTGCCTAACACGCTTGCCGGTGACGATACTGAAATGAAGGTTGCATTACAATTTAGCAGCATCGAAGACTTTGAGCCTGCTGCCATTGTTAATCAGGTTGAACCATTAAAAAAATTAATGGAAACTCGTAACAAACTCCGTGATTTGATGACCAAAGTTGATCGTTCTGAGAATCTCGAAAATATCTTAGAAGAAGTGTTAAATAACACTACTAGCCTAGATAAATTAGCTGGTGAACTTAACCTCAAAGGAGCGGAATAATGAGCATGGAAGCCGCGTCATTAGATGCTGTATCTGAAGAACAAGCACAAAGTGTTTCTATTTTAGAGCAAGCAATTTTTGCAACCAAGCAAACCGATTCTTCGCGTGCTGAAGAGCTTATTCGTTCGTTAACGGAAGAAGCCTTGAAAGGCACTGTACAGTGGGATAAAAACCTCACAGTGACTTTTAACAAGGCGATTACTCGATTAGACGACATTATCTCTAAGCAATTAGCTGCCATCATGCACAATGAAGAACTGCAAAAACTGGAAGGCAGTTGGCGTGGATTGCATCATACAGTGAAAAATTCTGAAACAAATGAAACGCTTAAAATTCGTGTCATGAGTTTGTCTAAAAAAGAACTTCACAAAGATTTGAGTAAAGCAGTTGAGTTTGATCAGAGTCAAATGTTCAAAAAAATCTATGAAGCAGAATTTGGCACCCCGGGCGGAGAGCCTTATGGTTGTTTAGTCGGCGATTATGAGTTTAGTAATCATCCTGAAGACGTTGAAACATTATCATTGATATCTAATGTTGCAGCCGCTGGCTTCTGCCCATTTGTTTCTGCTGCTGGTTCTTCTTTATTTGGTTTTGATGAGTGGACTGAACTCAGTAAACCACGCGATCTTGAAAAAGTATTTGAATCTTTAGAATACACTCAATGGCGCTCTTTCCGTGACAGTGATGACTCTCGTTTTGTCACATTAACCATGCCACGAGTGCTTGCCCGTCTTCCATATGGTGAAGCAACAAAACCTGTTGAAGAGTTTTGCTATGAAGAATTCGAATTAGATTTAGAAAGTGGCCGTGCTAAAGTCGCTGATCATGATGACTATTGCTGGATGAATGCCGCGTATGTTATGGCAACTAATATGGGACAAGCATTTAGCAAATATGGTTTCTGTACCGCAATCCGTGGCGCCGAGGGTGGTGGTAAGGTTGAAGGATTACCTGCTCATGTATTTACCAGTGATGACGGTGATCCAGATTTAAAATGTCCAACAGAGATAGGCATTACCGATCGCCGCGAAGCTGAATTAAGTAAGTTGGGTTTCTTACCACTATGTCATTATAAGCATACTGATTATGCCGTGTTCTTTGGTTCTCAATCTTGCCAAAAACCTAAAATAATGTCTAACCATGATGCTACCGCGAATGCGGCCATTTCTGCACGTTTACCTTACCTAATGGCAACATCACGTTTTGCGCATTATCTTAAAGTGATGGCTCGAGACAAAATTGGTAGCTTTATGGAAGCTGAAGATGTCGAGTCTTGGTTAAATCGCTGGATTTTATCGTTTGTTAATGCTTCAGAAGGTGGTGGGCAAGAGATACGCGCCAAGTACCCATTAGCAGACGCAAAAGTTGAAGTTAAAGAGATCCCTGGTCAACCTGGTTCATACAATGCAGTTGCATGGTTACGTCCTTGGTTACAAATGGAAGAGCTTACAGCCTCTTTACGTTTAGTCGCGAAGATCCCTAAAGTAGGATAATCACGCGCTAATGCAGTGACCCTCATTTGTTTTCAAGGATAGAAACAAACGATGCCGCATGAAACCATTTCATTTGTAACAAGTGAAATTTTCAAAGAAGATACTGGTGTTAACAAACCAGTATCTTCGACGACACAGGCACTAAAAAATAAACACCTAGTCGAACGGTTCTTGCGAGAGTCGGACTCGACTAGGTCGTTATTGCTGTGGCTTGAAAACTCAAGCCATTCGCTTGAGCAATTCGATAAAACATCTGTTTTACCTTTCCTTCTTAAAGCCATTGATCGCATTGATAGACAATTAGAACAACAGCTTAACGCTATTATTCATCATGATGCATTTCAGGCGTTAGAAGCCAGCTGGCGCGGAGTACTTTATCTTGTTCAACAGCAAGATTTACATGATAAAGACCAGAAAGTGAAAGTAAAAATGCTCGATTGTTGTTGGACAACCCTGTCTAAAGACATTAATCGGGCTATTGAGTTTGATCAAAGCGATTTTTTTAAACTGATTTATAACAATGAATACGACATGTCTGGTGGCGAACCCTTCGGCACATTAATTGGTGATTATCAAATCACTCATAAAAGCCGTCCAGGTGTATCTACTAATGATATTGATATTTTAAAAGAAATCTCCCGCACTGCCGCGGCCGCTTTTGCGCCCTTTATTACCTCGGCCAGTCCTTCATTGTTCGGTGCTGATGATTTTTCCGATTTATCTGCTCATATGAATATAGCCCAAATTTTTGAACAACACGAGTACATTAAGTGGAATTCGTTACGTAAAATGGACGATTCTCGCTTCATTGGGTTAACAATGCCTAATATTCTCATGCGTTCTCCTTATCTCATTGATGGTACTCGTAGCGAAGGATTTAAGTTTAAAGAATCGATTAAAAACCCTAAAAAAGATCATTTATGGGGCAATGCTGCTTATGCATTCGGTGGGGTATTAATTCGTGCATTTAGTGAATCTGGCTGGTTTGGTCATATCCGTGGGCTAGAGCCTGGGGCTCGTAAGAAAGGATTAGTTTGCGATCTTGCTGTGAGTCAATATGAGCCTGATTTGTATCGGAAACGCATGAAGCCATCGGTGGACTTATTAATCAGTGATAGGGCGGAAAAATCTATTTCTGACCAAGGTTTTATTCCTTTATCTCCGGTATTAGGTTGTGAGCATTTAGTTTTTTACAGTAATGCTTCTGTTCAGAAACCACCTAAATATGAACTGTTGGAAGACAGTATTAATGCAAAGTTATCATCGATGTTGCAGTACATTTTGTGTGTTTCACGTTTTGCTCATTACATCAAAGTATTAGGTCGTGAAAAAATAGGCTCACTTCATTCTGCAGAGGCTTGCCAGCGAGAGCTACAGCTGTGGCTGCATAAATACACTACCGCTTCAGATGTGTCTTCAGATGATGTAAGAAGTAAATACCCACTGCGAAGTGCCCAAGTACAGGTAAAAGAAATTCGCGGCAAGCCTGGGCATTTCTATTCGATTATTCAGTTACAACCACATTTTCAATTAGATCAGATGGTGTCCAGTATTAAATTGGTCACTGAACTGACATCAAGAAATTAAGATAAAGGTATCAAATGAAACAAATTCAACAAATGCTGCAGAGCGGCCAACTACAAGATGCAATTCAGTTAGTTGAGGCACAGTTAAAAGACGACCCGATGAATATTGACTTAAAAGGTCAACATGTTGAGTTGTTGTGTATTAATGGTGAGCTTGAACGTGCAGACAAACAATTAAACTTTTTAGTGCAAAAGCATCCCGACTTTTTAATTGGCGCAGCAAATTTACGTCAGTTGATCCGTGCTGAACAAGCCCGACAAGATTTTATGGCAGGCAAAGCAGTGCCGCAACTTTTTGCTGAGTCCGATGCACATGTTGAAGCATTAATGAAATTACGCTTAGCAATGGTTGATGCTCAAGATGATGTGACTCAGTGTGCGAGCAGCCTTGAAACTCTGCGTCCCGAAGTTAACTTAGTGTTAAATGATATCACTCATCAAGAAATTCGTGATTTAGATGACACTTTAGGTGGTTTTATAGAAATTTTTGGTACTGACGGTAATTTCTATTTAGCGCAGTTATCTGAAATTGACTATATCAACTTTAAACCTGTGACCTCATTACTGGAAATGGTTTGGCGCCGGGTTGATCTAGCCATTAAAAATGGACCGAGTGGAGAAGCGCATATTCCAATGATTTATGGTGGCAGTGAAACTGATGCGCAAAAATTGGGACGAGAAACCGATTGGCATGAAATCGCAACTAATGTTGTTGCTGGCAAGGGCTTAAAAATGTGGTTTGTCGATGATAATGCTATTGCATTAAATCAAATTACTAAAGTTACCACTCCAGTGTTGCAGTAGGCCCTGTGTTGAGCAAAAACCAACAACCGATAATGGCGTCAATTCTAGATAGATTGATTGATGATGCGCCAAACGAGCAAGATGTCAAAGACAGCCATCGTGGTCTAAATCTACGTCAGTTAAGGTCTAATGTTCGGCGCGATTTAGAAAACCTACTCAATGCTAAATTGCAGTGGCAAACGTGGCCGGAACATTTAACTGAGCTTGATAATTCTTTGATGAATTATGGTTTGCGTGACTTTTCTTCTATGCCAGTCGCGAGCTTAGACGGGCGTCAGCTTTTATGTAAACAAGTTGCCGATACCATAAAACGATTCGAACCGAGATTTTTAGAAGTGATGGTTGAAACAGTCGATAATGAACAACCATTAGACCGGGTTTTAAGATTAAAAATCAATGCATTGTTGTATGCAGAACCTGAGCCTGAATATATTTCGTTTGACTCTGAAGTTGAGCCAGTCCACTTGGCGATGATAGTTAATGAGGGAATTCTGTGAATCAGGAATTATTGGAATATTACAATCGTGAGCTTGCTTTCATTCGTCATATGGGAGCGGAATTTGCTGAGCAATATCCTAAAGTTGCCGGGCGTTTACGCTTAAGTGATGAACACGTTGAAGACCCTCATGTTTCACGATTAATTGAAGCATTCTCTTTGCTAACAGCACAAATTAGGCAAAAACTTGATGATAGTTTTCCTGAATTAACCGAGGCGTTATTAGGCCAGTTATATCCCGATTACCAAGCGCCAATACCGTCTATGTCAGTTATCAAAGTCACCACTGAAAACTTGTCGACGACTGGTGTGTTATTACCCAGATCAACTCAGGTAGACACTCAGGTGGAGGGGATGAAAACCTGCCATTTTCAAACGTCATATGACATGAAATTATGGCCAATTGAAGTGCAGAAAGCCCAGTTTCAAAATGCACCGTTTAATGCCCCAGAACCACAATGGCCAGAACGTGCTAAGGCTATTATTAAGCTTGATATCGCCTGTGAATTTGACGAAATTAGCATGCCAAGTCTTGGTGTTGATAAATTACGCTTTTTCTTGAATGGACAAGATCATCAAACGTTTCAACTTTATCAATTGTTATTTGAACACAGTCTAGGTTTTGCTTTAGTAAATGAGCAGCAAACTGTGTGTAAGTTTTTAACAAAAAGACATTTAAAAGCGGTTGGCTTTGAAGATGAACAACAAGTGATACCTTACAGTCAACGTACCAGTTCTGGTTATCGATTATTATTGGAAAATTTTATTTTTCCAGAAAAATTCTTGTTTTTTGACATCGATGATTTAGACGGCAGCTGGCAAGGGATCGACAATAAGTTTTCACTTTATATTTATTTAAAGGAAGGCTCTCAGGATTTAGAGAAGCAAGTTAGTGCCAATCATTTTCTGTTAGGTTGTACGCCGGTGATTAATTTGTTTGAACAAAAATTAGAACCGGTAAGCATTGATGCGTCTCAGTATGAATATAAATTGGCTGCCCGTTATTCTGACTCTGAAGTGACTGAAATCATCAGTATTGAAGATGTTATTGCTTATGACCCGAAGGACAATAAGGTAGAAGTCACCCCATTTTATGGCGAATCACATCCGCAATATTTAGGTCACAATAATTTATTTTGGCATGTTAGGCGTGAGTCTGCTAGTTGGTCTGGTGGTTATGCTGAATTAGGCACTGAATCGTTTTTATCGTTAGTCGACCATAATTTTAAAGGATTTAAGTCAGAAGAAGACTACGGCGCTTGGATATTAAGTATCACCGCTCAATGCAGCAACCGCAATTTACCGGCGCATCTTCCGTTTGGTACTAATGAGCCCAAAATGTTCGTACCAGAGCGTGCCGACATTATTAAGCACGTGAAATGTTTGCTTGCGCCTACGCTACCGGTGCGTGCATCGCTGAGTGATGCTTCGCGATGGCAGTTAGTCACCCATTTATCCATTGATAGTTTTAGTGGCAAAGATGCACTGTCTAACTTAAAAGAAACCCTTAAGTTATACGATTTTAAGTGTTCGCCAGAAAATAAGAATTTAATAGAGAATATTCATTCTGTTGAAGTGAGCCCAGACACAGCCAGGGTTAACCAGCATGGCCGGATTAGCTTTTGCAGCGGCAGTCATATTGAAATTACCTTCATTAAAGATCATTATTCTGGCAGTGGCGTGTTTTTCTTTTGCACTATTTTAGATCACTTCTTTGCGCAATTTGCTGCAATCAATAGTTTTACCCGCTTGAGTATGCGCTTTAAAGATCATAATTCGATAGCCTATACCTGGCCAGCACGAGCTGGACAAAGGCCGCTGCTATGACCCAGCAAGTAATGAATAATCAGTTGCAGGCGATAATCGATACGCCATCTGAATATGACTTTTATCAAGCCGTTTATCAGTTTCAACAACAATTATCTCAAGGGCGAGAGCAAGGTTATAAGGTGGGTTATGACGCCATTCCAAGCCAAGAGTTGTTACGTTTTAAGTCTGATCAACATCTTGGTTTTCCAGGACAAGCAATCAGCAACGTAGCGTCTACATCGACAAGTCAAACTGATAAAGTTGCCGCCGATATGCATATATCATTTATGGGATTAACCGGACCTAGTGGTGTATTGCCTTCACATTATACCGAGTTGCTACTAGAGCGCTTGCGACTTAAAGATAATGGGATGCGTGACTTTTATGATTTATTTAACCATCGGCTTATCTCACTATTCTATCGTTCATGGGAAAAGTATCGTTTTTCGGCAAATTATCAATCACCAGAAACAGGCGTTACCGACAGCTTTACCCATGTATTGAGTTTGCTTAGTGGTAACAAATCATTAAACCGTTATTACGCAGGTTTTTGTCACACTAAAACGCCGAGTGCAGAGTCATTACGAAGAATGTTAAATGATTTTACTGGCTGTAATGTACATATTTTATCTTTTCAAGGGCGTTGGCAGTCCTTAGCGAAAACAGAGCAAACCCGAATGGCGAGTCGAAGTATGCCAGAAGGGCAATACGCCCGTTTAGGTGTTGATGCCAGCATAGGCAGCCGGGTATGGGATATTAATTCTAGTGTCAGTATTCATATAAAGCCGAAGGAAGGTGCATCGGTTAACGCTTTTATGCCTGGAACAGCCAGTTATCAATCACTTAAAAAACTGGTTTCTAACTATTTAGGCCAGTCAGTGAAATACAAAATATTTCTAGAAATAAAACAACAAGATGCACCTACAGCTCAATTATCAAAGTCCGCAATCGGACTAGGGTTAGGTTGTGGCCTAATGAGCCGTGCAGAGAATGGACAACAAATAAAAAGCTTAATGATTTAATTAATAAAGGACTATGAATATGTCAGCGATGACTTTAAGTAAATTGGTAGGAAAACTTAACCCAGTATGTCGACAATCTTTAGAAACCGCTGCCAGCGTATGCCATAGCCGCAGCCAATTCAGCGTTGAGATTGAGCATTGGTTATTAGCGTTGCTAGAAAATGGTTCAGGTGATTTAGACATCATCATGGCCAGTTTTTCAGTACAAAAAGATCAGCTGATTAGTGATATCCGTCAGGGATTAGAAAAGTTTAAAACAGGCAACAGTGCAGCGCCAAGTTTGTCTCCACATATAGTGAGTTTGCTTCGTCAAACTTGGTTAAATACCAGTATTGAATTCAACGATAGTGAGATAAGAACTGCCTATCTGATTTTTACCTTACTGACTGACGATTCATTAAACTCTTTGGTTTCGCGCTCTGCAAAACAGCTTCTTAAAATAGATCCAGCACAGCTAAAACATGCATGGCCTCAGCTTGCTCGTCAATCTACCGAGCATAAAGTGTCAAGTAGCGATATTGAAGAAACTCAGGCGATGCAATCAGCGCCGAGCAAAACGCCAAATCTAGACCAATTTACCCAAAATTTAACCGAGCAAGCTGAACTGGGGAAAATAGATCCTATTCTTGGACGTGATAATGAAATTAGGCAGATGATCGACATTTTAACCCGTCGCCGTCAAAATAATCCTATTTTAACGGGTGAAGCCGGTGTTGGTAAAACCGCTGTTGTGGAAGGTTTAGCGCTTAAAATTGCCCAGAAAGAAGTTCCGACTGCATTACAAAATGTTCGTATTCACGTACTGGATTTAGCCTTACTACAAGCTGGAGCCGGAGTGAAAGGGGAATTTGAGAATCGGTTAAAAGCTTTAATTAAAGAAGTAAAACAGTCTGTTAAACCTATTATTTTATTTATAGATGAAGCTCACACCATGATTGGCAGCGGCGGACAAGCTGGACAAAATGACGCGGCAAATTTATTAAAACCTGCATTAGCGCGTGGTGAGTTACGTACCATTGCGGCAACAACATGGGCAGAATATAAAAAGTTCTTTGAAAAAGATGCCGCATTAACTCGTCGTTTTCAAGTGGTTAAAATTGAAGAGCCTTCTCCTGAACAAGCCATTGCAATGATGCGGGGCTTGTTACCTGTAATGGAAGGGCATCATAAAATTCTTGTTTCCGACCAAGCTTTATGTGCTGCAGTTAACTTATCTCATCGATATATTACTGGCCGACAACTGCCAGATAAAGCGGTAAGTTTATTAGATACTGCATGCGCGCGTGTCGCTATGAGTCAAGCTTCTACCCCTGGAATGGTTGAATCCTTACAACGACAAATTCAGCAACTAGACACACAAATTAGCATTCTTACTCGTGAGCAAAAAACCGGTTCAGATCATAAAAAGTCGATTACAGAGTTAACAAAAAAACATAAATTGCTTTCAAAAGAACTCGCTCCTTTGACAACACAATGGCAGGACGAATTAGTTACCGTTCAAAAAATTGCTGAATTAGTTGGCCAGATTCAAGCATCAGAAACAGATACCGCACCTTTGTTAGCGGAGTTAACGGCGTTTAAGGCAATATTGTCAGCCAATAAACAGCCTATGGTGCATTGGCAAGTTGATGAACAATTGATTGCTGAAGTCATTTCTGATTGGACTGGCATTCCGGCAGGTAAAATGCAGGATGATGAAATAAAAACAATTTTGAACTTAAATGACACCATGGCCAAGCGCGTTATCGGCCAAGATCATGCCTTGGATTTAATCGCCAAAACAGTGCAAACATCCCGTGCACAGCTGGGTGATGAAAAACGTCCCATTGGTGTGTTTTTACTGACGGGCCCTAGCGGTGTAGGTAAAACAGAAACGGCATTAACATTGGCTGAGCAAGTTTATGGCAGTGAAGACAATGTGACAGTCATCAACATGTCCGAATTTAAAGAAGAACATAAAGTGTCATTACTTTTAGGTTCACCTCCAGGTTATGTTGGCTATGGTGAAGGTGGAGTGCTGACTGAAGCCGTTCGCCGTAAACCTTATAGTGTTATTTTGCTGGATGAAATGGAAAAGGCACATCCAGGCGTTCAAGATATTTTTTATCAAGTTTTTGATAAAGGCACCATTAAAGATGGTGAGGGGCGCGATATAGATTTCAAAAATACTATTATCATTATGACCTCAAATGCTGGTACAGAAACCACGATGGGCTTATTTGAAGATGAACAAATTGCCCCATCAATTAAAGGTTTACGTAAAGCACTTCAAGATGATTTATTGAGTTATTTCAAACCGGCATTTTTAGGCCGTTTGAATGTCATTCCTTATATTCCACTGACACAACCTATGCTCAATGAAATCACTAAATTGCAATTACAGCGAGTTGCTAATCGTTTAGCTGAGCATTATCAAGCTAAGTTCACTTACAGTGATGATGTCGTGAGCCAAATTGTGTCTATGTGTCAGGATGCTGGTTCAGGTGCTCGCAATGTACATAATATTTTACAAAATACGATGTTGCCTGATCTTTCGATCAAAATATTACACAATATGGCTAACAATAAGAAAACAACCAATGTAAAAGTAAACGTAGTAAACGACGAGTTTATTTATAAAATTTAAATGAATATAAAAACCGTGACATTAATAACTAATTAGTAAGTATTAGTTTGATTATTTATAACATCATATTTGAGGGGTATATAATAAAGTATATACCCTTTGTAATGTTGTGTAGTTATTATTAATGTATAAATTATTAGTCTTGGTTGTATTTTTTTATTTATATAAACGATTAGTTGATTATCGAAAAACCTTTGATATAATCCGTTGGCTTAATTATGAGGACTCACTATATTTAAATGGATAATGCAGTTGAGTATTATTTGTTGGTAAGTGCATTTTTAATAAATTGAAATATTAAGTTTGATTATTGAACTTATAAAACTGTCCATTAATGGATGACATCCACGCAAAAGGAGCATTAATAATGCAAGCGAATACATATTTAAATTATGAAGGGATTAAAGGCGAAACCACTGCTGAAGAATTCAAAGATCTGATTACTGTGTTATCAGTCGATTGGAATATTAGCCGTGAGATCACTTCTTTCACTGGTACTGCAAAAGACCGTGAAGCTAGCTCAACTCGTTTAGGTGATGTGACCATTACTAAATTACAAGATAATTCTTCTACTGACTTGTTCAAAGAAGCGACTATCGGTAAAGGTAAAAAAGCGGTTTTCCACATCACTAAGCAAGGTGACAAAATCGAAGAAATCATGCAAATCGAATTAACAGATGCAATGATCTCTAGCTACAGTGTTTCAGTTCATGGTGACCGTCCTGTAGAGACTATCACTATCAGCTACACTGAAATGATGATGGCTGTTACGCCAACTGATGATAAAAACAACATTACTGCAGCGCTACGTTATGGCTACAGCGGTGTTAAAGGTCAACAAATGTAAGTTGTTTGTGATCTTATATCTTGGGGAACTTGTTCCCCAAGATCTTTACTCTTAAAGACTGAGGCAAGGAATGCTTAAGGCCACTCAAAAAAATAATATCATCAGTATCACAACGCCATTAGGTAAGGATACTCTGTACCTAACGCATTTTACTGCCACAGAAGCCATCTCTCAGCTTTTTTCAATCAGCGTCTCCATGTTCACTGTTGGCACCCAGATTAGTCTCGACAGTTTAGTGGGTAAAAATGTTTGTATTACTTTACGTAATGCCGAAAGTAATGGTGCAGTTCGATACTTTCATGGGGTGGTAAGTCATCTTGAGTCTGCTGGAATGCGGACCGCAGCGTCAGACGATGCACAGAATTATATAGATTATCAAGCTGTTATAGTGCCTCAAATGGCATTAATGAAAAAACGCAGTAATTGTCGGATTTTTCAAAATAAGTCAGTCATCGATATTATTAAAGACTTATTTGGTCAACATAAAGTTGAATTTCAAAATAAAACTACCAACACATACCCTCAGTATGAATACTGTGTGCAGTATTTAGAATCAGATGTCGATTTTGTTTGTCGTTTATTGCAGCAAGAGGGGATTTTCTTCTTCTTCGAGCATAGTGTTGGTGCTCATACCCTAGTACTTGCTGATGATATTAACGCCTACAAACCTTGTGCAGAAGAGAAGGTTCGTTGTTTCTCCGGTCATTTAGCCGAGTCGCACGTGTCTCATTGGCAAGGCGGCATGAGTATGGTGAGCGGCGGTTTTATTCAAAAAGGTTACGACTACGAACAACCTAAATTATACCCTTCAGGTAATCATACTAACGCAAATCTTCCTGAGCAAAGTGCACTTGAGGTGTACGATTATTTAGGCGAGTCAGAGTTCAACAAGCGCGCTCAACCGTTTGCCAATAATCAACTTGAAGCCCTGCAAAAAGACATGAATAAGTGCAGTGGCCAAGGCGATTGCCGTAGTTTTATGGTGGGTAAGTTTTTTACTTTCAAAGATCATGAAAACGCGAGTTATAAAGGTAAGAGCTTTGTTCTAAGCTCGCTGAGAACGTCGGCTACTCAGCCTAATCAGTCAGGCACAAGCCAATCAATGTCTGGCAGTGTTTATCAAAATGATTTTGAATGTGTGCCTAAAAGTACTCCTTATCGCTCACAGCTTCATTTACGTAAACCATTAATTAATGGCGTACAAACAGCGGTAGTGACTGGTGAACCTGGTGATGAACAACATATTGACAAATTTGGCCGTGTAAAAGTACAGTTTCATTGGGATCGTGAAGGCGAGTTCAATAGTAAAAGTTCATGTTGGATCCGTGTCGCACAAAGCTGGGCTGGCAACAAGTGGGGTGCATTCTTCTTCCCTCGCGTAGGCCAGGAGGTGTTAGTTGAGTTTATCAATGGTGACCCCGATCAACCGATTATCAGTGGTGCTGTTTATAACGCCGACTTAATG
The DNA here is from genome assembly GCF_014163715.1 of Shewanella sp. SR44-4. Lineage (NCBI taxonomy): Bacteria > Pseudomonadati > Pseudomonadota > Gammaproteobacteria > Alteromonadales > Shewanellaceae > Shewanella > Shewanella sp. SR44-4. The sequence continues at coordinate 59,537 of NZ_JACJDU010000023.1, forward strand.
CCTCCTTATGCATTACCGGCTAAAAAAACTCAGTCTGGGATTAAAACCCATAGCACTAAAGACGGTGGTGCCGATAATTTCAATGAGTTACGTTTTGATGATGAAAAAGGCAAAGAGTTATTATTCCTCCAAGCAGAAAAAGATCATCTATTAAATGTAAAACATGATCAAAAAGACACCATAGGCAACGACCGTTTCACTGACATCGTTAATAACGATAACGTTAAAATTGGCAATGATCGACTAGAAGACATAGCCAACAATAACAGCTTAAAAGTCGGTAAAGTACTTAATATTGAAGCGGGTAATGAAATTGTCATTAAAACCGGCAGCGCCTCAATCAAAATGAGCAGCGACGGTTCGATTTCTATCGAAGGCACCAACATTACTATTAAAGGGACAAACGTTAAGGTTAATGGCACCAGTATTGCCTTAAAAGCTGCTCAAATTAAGTTGAACTAGCCATGACATTATCTCGTTATCCTGGAGTCGGTTTAGCTGGGCCATTTTGTCGAGGCCATGAAATTGTCTGTCAATTTGGCTATCGACATTTAATCTGCAAACCGGTTGATAAGCCACATGACCCACTCCTTAATACACCCAATATGACGTTTTGGGTCAGTGCTACATTTGGAGAGCAGTTTTTGGTTAATAGGCATAGTTGGAAGAATTCTCCTGAACTGTTAAACCAAATTTACTGTTATCTACATAATGATACTTACGCAGCCGTTCAACAAGCTGAAGCTGCAATGATATGCACTCTTGCGATGTCGTTTGAACAGCGTGCTTTGCTGGTCATCCCGTTAGACAGCCAGTAAGCCACCGGTATCAATGCGCTACAACAAATAAAGGAATATTTGATGGGAATGCCAGCAGCAACCATTTCGTGTATGCATCTTTGTCCGAAAATGAATCCCGGTCCCGTTCCACATGTTGGTGGTCCCATTGTGATGGGCTCAGGTAATGTCCTTATTGGTTCGTTACCTGCAGCGCGCAAAGGTGACAAGTTAATTTGTGTCGGCCCGCCTGATACCATTAATGCGGGGTCGAGTTCGGTACTGATTAACGGAAAACCAGCCGCCAGAATGGGTGATGGTACCGCACATGGTGGAAAAATTATTGTTGGTAATCCAACAGTAATGATCGGCTAGTATAAACAAGGATTGTGGTAAATGAATTTGATTGATAGTTTTAATCTTCTGTTGGCACAACGACATGTCATGTTGCCGTCGTTTCAGTGTATGCCAAAAAATATTGAAGATAATACTCAATCGCTAATGGTCATTTTAAAGATGATCCAGCAAAAAAAAGATGCTGAATGGCCATTACTTAATGCCAACACCTGTGATGAAATTGTCGATGCATTTGAAACAGATGTGTTTTATTGCCCAACAGACAAAATGGTGATCTTATCTTTACTATTGCAACTGCACTATAAGGCTCAGCCAGTTAAGCAATCAGGTATCGTTCAAGCTTTGTTTGCCAGTACAATTATAGATGTGGGCCACTATAGCCCTGCATTTGCATTAATGGCCAGCCAACTTAATCTTGATAAAGTTAATTTTACAGCCAGCAACAAAACGCCTGAACAAATCCAGCAATACATCTTATTCTGCATCTATCGAGGTAAACGTTTAAAGCGTGCCGACGGAATTGACTCCCTCAACATATCTCGGTCATCACTGACGTCTTTGTATATTGAAATGTTGATGATCAACATTAACGAACCGTTAAAACTCTATGGGGTATTTTGTCAATTAGACTATTGCCATAGTGCGCTTTTTGAAGTGTTTATTACTTCGTTAGACGAAGCAATATTGAGCCAAATATTTAATTTAATGAGTGAGAATGCAGATTTAACCCTAAGAGTCATTGAGTTAATGGGTTATTCAGGTTTTAGTAAATTCGTGCCTTTTTTAGCTCGAGCAATGCAGCAACCTAGTCAAACATTAATGGCTTTTCGAGCACTTCGAACTATTTTAGGGCCAGAGTTGGATCAAGCGGTGCCTTATCAATGGCAGTTTGAAGAAGATGAAGTCGAACGTTGTGAATACCTACAGTTTTACAGTGCCAAATTATTACATCGGTGGATGTTATTGGCGCTTAAAATGCCAGATGTCAGATTGATTGATGGTGTTGAAGTTAATGGTACCAGTATTGATAAGATCATTAGTCATTCAAGCCCCGTGCACCAGCGTATTGCCTTTTTACATAAGCTTCGGCTGAATAATGTGGTTAGTTGCAGCCCACAACGTGTGAAAGTGGCCTTATGATTATGCATGCAGAGGCCATTAATATGGTCGTAGGGTCATACGAAAACCCACAGCAGTTAATTAACTTACCTTTATCCGAAGGGGTCGATTTCAGCTATCAATTATCTGATGGTCAGCATGTGGCAGCGGTCATGGCGCACGAGCTTGCTACAGACACTCAATTAAACCGCCTAATTGATATGTTGCATAAATTACCTATTCAAAATAAAACTCAATGGCAACCGTACTCTCACCAAGCGATTTTTTGGATTTTACCTCACCTAGAAAAACAACAACTTGTTGATTGGGTCACTCGTTTACATGCACTTTTTCCGCATTGTTTTGTGCATCCCAATAGCCGGTTTTTTCCTATGGGCAGTGCTGGTATTTTTTCTGCTTTGAGCGCATTAAAGGCAATGCCGGTCGACAATCAAAGTGCAATATTTATTGCCGTAGACAGCTTGTTCTTCGACCTTGTGGATTTTAACCGTGACCAAGATCTGATTACTCAACAACAAGAGACAGGACGTTGTCCTGCTGAAGCGGTCATCATGGCCAGCATCAATGTTGCAAACGAAGGCATGGAAATAGTGGATTTATTTCAAGATTCATGTAGTGCTGTTCAACAAACCCAAACAATAAAAGCTTTGTTTAATCGTGCCTGCCAGATTGAAGACTTGGATGTATTTGCTCAATTGTATTTACCCGGCAACCATGCCGCTGTAACAGATAACTGGCTTAATGCTTATGAGCAATTAGCCGGCAGAATCGATCAAGAGACACAAATTTCCCAATCTAGTTATTTTACAGGCGATATCGGTTGTGTGGCGGGGTTATATAATTTGCTACACATCTATAACCGTTACCAACAACAAAATGCTACTGGAACAAGCTTACAACTGGAAGTATCTCAACAACTTCACCTTGGTTTGGCAATGTACTCATGGATAGAGAAGGCATAAACGAACATGACGGTCAGTAATTTCAATTTTAAAGGTCATAACCGTTATATCGTTATCGTGCCTGCCAGTGCGTCAACACCAGCTGGATTCCAGTTATTAACGTTTGAGCAAAACAATAAAGTTAGTGAGATAATTAATGAAATCTCGCCTCATTTAGTCCGTGATCGTAATGCATTAATTTATGCGCGCAGTCTGGTGATGAATGCGGGTGTAAATGCTAGCTTAAATCCAAGAGATATTACCCGTAAACTCATTGACATTATTGAGCGCAATTTACTCAGAGTGTATGGTGAAACACCCAAACAACAAATTCATCATTCAACTGAAACGGGCACTCTAGGCGCGAGCTCAACCAATACCAAAGCACCCAAAACCAATAAGGGTAAACAAACTTCTGCGTCAGTTCAATCCGGTACTGTGGCGAATCATTCCCCGACGGAAGTGGCTATTGATCAGCAAGAGTGCCGCAGCGATCCCGTATCAATGTTAAGTGGCGAAGAAATTTTACCGTTAGTCGATTTTGAGCTTAATGGCTTAATGCCACTAACGTGGCGTCGTTTGTATCGATCGAGCAAAATTCTTAGCAATGTTGGTATGGGTTACGGCTGGCGACATAACTTTTGTGTGCAGCTGGATCATCAATATCAAGCGCCAGCGAAAGTTGGGCCTAAAAAACCCGGAAAATATTGGTTTGAATTAACCGACGATGAAGGCCGAGTGCATGTGTTCGACTCGGTTAAACGAGGGCAAACCAGTATTCAACTTTCAACAGGTTGGTCGTTAGTCCATCAAGCTGATGGCCGCCATGTGTTAATAAAGCCAGATGACAGCCATTGGGCATTTATACAAAAAACCGTTGCGAGTAAACAGGTTTGGCAACTTGAAACGATTAGTAATCATCAAGGCCAATATTTTCAGCTGTATTATGATCAGCAAGGGCGTTTAACCCAAATCACCACAGGCCCAAAACGTGGCGTATTGTTATTTTACAATGCACAAAGCAATTTGTTAAAAGTCGCTTCGTACATGTTAGATAACGAAGGCAACAAACAAATTCACCAAAATTTGTTAGCTAGCTATCAATACGATGATGATCAAGCCCTTATTGCCGCCACAGACTGCAACGGACGAGTAGAGCGCTACAGTTATGTAAAAGTGAAGTCGGCGACAAATGCCTCTGATCGCGATGTCCCATACAACAGCAGAACCTCGACCTATTTGTTACAACGCAGAACTCGGGCATCAGGCTTTAGTCATCACTTTTCGTGGGACGGGCACGATCAGCGCGCTAAATGTATTGAGCAATGGGGTGATGATGATATTTATCATTATCACTTTGAATATACGGCGCTCCCTGACGGTATTAAAAGCCGTAGCACCGACTCTTTAGGCCACAGTGAAACGTTCATTCATAATGCACAAGGGCTTTTGACTGAGCATCATAAGCCTAATGGCAGTGTGATACGCCATCAATACGATGCTGTTGGTCGCAAAGTGGCCACCTTTGATGCGTGTAATAATCAAATTCAATATACCTATAACGAGCAGGGGCTACTACTGGCTGTTACTCAAGCGGACGGAGGTACCACAAGGTTTGAATATAATCGCTTAGGGCAAAGAATTGTCACCCGAGATGCGATAGGCCGAACGGCTAAAAGACATTACGATGCCACGGGACGATTATTGTCTGAGAGTGGTTTTGATGGCCGTCAAAGTCAATTTCAATACAATGATGCTGGGCAGTTAACTCAAAAAGTCGATGTTAATGGTGTTATTCATCGTTACCATTGGGACCGCGATGGCGAATTGTTGGCAACGCAAGTCGGTGATGCGTTAACCCGTTTTAGCCATGACAGACTGGGGCGAGTTAATGCCACGATTAATCCGCAAGGTTTGGTCACTGAATTTATTCGTGACAACAAAGGCCAAATTGTCGAAAGTAAATCCTATCCACAAGACAAACAAGATCACTCTGAAGAAGCCATTAGTCATTATTATCAATATGATGATGCCGGCCGTATTATTCGCCAGCGTCAACAGGCTGATGTAGCTGGCGAGCAAGAACTCAGTAACGATAGCGAGTACATTGAAAACATTATCGACTATGACGGTTTAGCCCAACCGCGCCAACAAACCTTTGCCGATGGTAGTTGGCTGAAGTTTTTTTATGATAAAGAACGTAACTTAAATCGCATTGAGCGAAGTGACGGGGCGCAGTACCGTATTGAATACACAGCAACAGAGCAACCTAAAACATTAATCGGTTTTGATGGCCGTGAACAACATTATCAATATGACGCCAATGATAACTTAGTGGCAGTGAACGACAGTGATATTCGTTTTGTTGAGTTAAAACGTGATTCAATGGGGCGAATTTGTCAGCAAAGTAGTCATGTCAAACTTGAGCTCAGTGCCACATCTGCATTACTGAATACTCAGAACTTTTATCAATATAATCCTATAGGTCAAATTACTCGAGCCCATAACCAACATCGCACCGTGCAGCAACACCTTGACGCTCAAGGGCGTATAAATCGGGTATTACAAAGCCAGTGGCAACTTGAATATCAATATGATGATTCAGGCAACCGCTGTGGCTTAACCTTGCCTGACGGGCAACAGATTGATTATCAATACAATAAAAACAGTCAATTAAGTGGCATTAGCGTTACAGACAATGGATTTACAGTCAATGGCCCATCGAAGCAGCGCATACCGCTGGCTCATTATCACTATCTGCCATCGGGTTTGTTGCACAAAACAATCCAGGGTAATCAGCTTGAACTCACTCATGCCTATGATGCTCATTCAAGGTTAATTGAGCAGACATGGCAACATGCACAAAATCAGACTCGATTCTTTGCATCAAGACGTTATCAATACGATAAACAGCATCAATTACAACGCTGCGAAAGTAAGTTTGGAAACGATAGTGCTGTGAATGGTCAATCTTCTGAGCATATTGAACATAAGCCAGAGGTTAAACAGTTTAGCTATAACAAAATCAGCCAGTTAATCAGTATTAGTGATACTGGCGTGTCTGGCGAAAACCCAAATATTGCTGACAATGCATCTAATGCTCGTCAGCAATACCAATGGGATGCTTTTGGTAACCCATTACAGGCTATTCGTGCTAGTGATACCCATACCCAAGGTATAAGTAGTAAACATGTTAGCGCTAATGAAACTGCTAGCAGTCAATCAGCTGAAACAGTAAGGCCAAATAAAAAAAATCATGATGTGGTGGTTAACAACGACCGCTTAATGAGTATGGCTGGAGTTGATTACCGCTATGACGCCAGTGGCAACCAAATCAGCCAAGTGGGCACTGGCGATAAACAACAGCGCAGCTTTAATGGTTTAAACCAGTTGGTGCAAATCAACGTTAATGGCAAGCTGACCCAATACGAATATGATGCCCTAGGCCGTCGCAGTGCAAAAATCACCGAACTAGGTCGCACCGACTTCATTTGGGACAATCATCAGCTTATTGGCGAATGCACTTTAGGTGAATACACTTGGTATATTTATCAGCCTGATACTTTTACACCTGTAGCACTGATTAAAGCAGGGCAGGTTTATTATTATCACTTAGACCAACTCGGCACACCTATTTGCTTAACGGATGAAAATGCTAAAATTGTCTGGCGCAGTCAGCAAGACGTGTTTGGTCAGACAATTGAAAGAACATCTATTAAACATAGAGACATTGAATATACAGATTTTAAAGATGCAGCCAAGCAAGACAAGATAACTAACCCAATCCGTTTTCAAGGGCAATACTTTGATGACGAATCAGGTTTACACTACAACCGCTTTCGGTACTACAGCCCTCAACAAGCACGATTCATCCATCAAGACCCTATTGGATTAGTGGGTGGCATAAATCATTATCAATATGCGCCTAATCATGTGAATTGGGTGGATCCATTTGGGTTGTTGTGTAAAGAAGGGCAAGCTAAATTATCGGCGATGTTAGATAATTTAGTTGGCAAAGGAATAGATCAAAAAACGAAAGATAAGATATTACAAAGTGCAATTGATAGTGCTGCCATTACCGATCCAGAAGGTAAATTAAAAGTACAAAAGCCGGATGGAGTAAATAAGCTAAATTATGCTTATACACTTGAATCGATGAATGAAGTGGATAACACCATTACTATTCGCCGTAACATTGGTGGTGAGCTAAAAGAAATGGAGCTTACCATTGAAGAGTTTGCTGGTATGCATGAATTTGGCGGTAAGGCTGTGAATGATGAGTGGGCCAGTAAAGGGCGCATTAAAGAAAATACAGCCAGAACGTTGATCACAGCTAAAAAGAAAGAAAACTCAGAAAAAACGTATAAATTGACGCCTGAAGAAAAGGATGAATTGCAACAACATTGTGACGAGCGCGATGAGGCAATGATAGAGCGTGATAAGTTTGCTCGTCAAACTGATGGATATAATAAGCAAATCCCAAAAGTGAATGAGCAATCAGCCAAAATAGGCGAAAAAGCCGCAGATATGGCAGTGAAAGCCACTTACCCTGGTTATGAGCGAATTCATCCAGACAGTTTGGATGAATCTTCTTCTGTATCGGGTAACTTTGATATGGTGTATCAAAATGCTAACGGTGATGTGATCATTGTTGAAGCCAAAGGGGGCAAGAGTCCACTGGGTAAAAAGCAGATTGGTGACAGTGATTATCAGCAGGGAACACCCAAATATGCGCAGGCCATTACAGATAATATGGGGAAAAGTTTACCAAATACATCTGATAAGAAAGCGGCTAATGCAATCGAAGAAGCCATAGATGATGAAAACATCATTAAATATTTGCATATCGAAACTCCGATAACGAAAACGGATACTGGCTCTAAGGTTAGTGAAGTAAAAATTTCAGAGTTTGATATTGATTTATTATAATTAGCAGGTTAACAAATGAAAACTGAAAGAACTCATAAGCCTCAATTTGAAAAAGCGTCTTTGGAGGAGTGGCTAGAATCCCCAAAGAAAAGAATAAAAAAAATTCCAGTAAATATAATTAATAAAAGAGATAACTTGCTAAGGTTCTCTCAACTATATATTAATTTTTCTCGTTGGCTCACCTGGGCAGAACAAACCCCAGAGATAGAACAAGAGTCAGCAATGGGCCTAAAGCTTGCCTCAAAAATGTATTCAGCATTTTTGAAGTTGGCTGCGCAACCAGAGCAAGAGCTTACGTTTAAGATATATGATTTACCTCAAGTAACTTGGAACGGCAAAGGCATGTTAGAAGCTGGCTATGCAGCCCCTGCAGAGTGGCTCGATGCCTATTTTTTAGCGGTAATTACGCGTGATAAAGAAAGTATGGACAGCTTAGCTAATTTTCCCGTAGAGATAATGAAACAAAGTGCAACCAAAGCTGGCCCTGTATCTTATAACTTGGTTGAAGTATTTCAAGCCTACCATCACCGTCAAAGCAATTATCCTGCATTGTTAAACGAATGTATGAAAATGGCGGTAGCGCAAGGTAACGATTGGGCGCTTGATATCGCAATGGGGTATCTAGAAACCTTTGCAGCGCTCACGACAGATATCGGGTTTGACTTTAACGAAACGCTTGCTAAAAATCTTCAGTTGCAAGAAAAGTACTGGATAAATGCAAGTGATCCTAACACTGTGCCTGTTGATTCATTTTTGCCACTCCAATTGCTCGGTATGGCCTGTATGTGGCATGACCGAGGTAATCAAGTCTTGGTTGAAAGTGACTCTCTGCCACGCTTTTTGATTGAAGGTAAATATTTTTAACGGGTTAAGATGAAGTATCTTCGGTAGATGTTTAATTATCGAGAGTATTTTTAATAGGGAGATTTGCTCAACATGTTTGGACTACTAAAAACATACGACGTACACATGTGCTCAGAAGTAAAAGGGCAGGTTTTGTTAAACGGAAAACCTGTTGTTGGCGCTAAAATTACACGGCAACTAAATTATATCCATAAGTTTGTTGAAAATGATGAAACTCGAACAGACGAAAATGGAGAATTCTCTATGCCCGAAGTTAATTTAAGTTCAAAAAAACCGGGAGACATGTTTGTTCATAATTTTACTGAACAGCAAATTGAACTGTTTCATGATGGTCAATCGTACCTCCTTTGGCGTTCTAGTGTTATAGGTATCGAAGAGTCCCCCGAAGTAAAAGAAAAATTAGCAACATTGAATGCTGACTTAACCTCTAAGGAGGTTGATTTTACTTTTCCGAACAAACGTAATCGTAATTTAGAGTTTGATGGAACTAGTATTTGTCGTTGGCAAACTGATTTTGATGTCTATGAATTAAACGATGACGATGAAGACTTTTTTAATTTTTAAATTGACATGTACAAGAATAATCAAAGGAATGATATGAACACATTAACACCACAATTAGCGGTTAATTTAGCGAGTTTTGCATATAAAAGTAAAAATATAAGTAAAGACAATATAGCAAAGATTCAAGTTCCAGCTATGTTGAGAAAACAGTTCATGTTTAATGCTCAGAAATCTACTCTCCATGGGGTATCGGGAACTATTGCAGAACATTTACTTAATCATACTTCTGGCTTTGGTTTTTTTGGGATAGGCCGTTCTGAGGGGAATTTTAAAAATGAAGCGGTAATCATTTTTAGAGGTACGGCATCGATGGCTGATGCTATAACTGACTTACATTGTGGTGTGACTTGTAGTAGTAACAATAAAACGGTTCATGCAGGTTTCAACAAGACTTTTGAGTCAATTAAATCTCAACTTGCTATTCTTCTAGATCAATTAGGAAATAGGCCTGTTCATTGTGTTGGCCATAGTTTGGGTGGTGCAATAGCAAATCTTGCAGCTGTTTGGATACGTTCGAATTATAAAATTCCAGTTAAGTTATATACTTTTGGCTCTCCTAGAGTTGGATTCAATGCTTATGCTCTGCAAACAGAAACTAGTTTACATGGTATTTATCGCGCAGTTCATCGAAGTGACCCTGTTCCGATGGTCCCTGTATGGCCGTTTGTTCATGCAGGAAAAGAATATCGATTGAGCACTTGTGTTTCTTTGACTGGAGCATCTCATATGATGGATGGAGATGCTCCAGGCTATATAAATACAGCAACTAGGTATTCTGACTATTCACAAATGCAATTAGGCTCAATCCAAAATTTAGCCGTTGTGAGGTTAAACTATCGAAAACGGCACTTAGCTTGTTTTAATGCTCATTGGTCGGATAAAATTGGCGATGCTTTACTCACTTTATTACGTGAAAGTGGAAAGTTATCGAGTATTTTAGCGCAAGCTGCTGTGGGTGGTACATTAACATTATATGATGCACTTGCGAGAGGTATTGTTGAAATATCCAAAATGACGACCGAGTATGCTGCTGATGCTAAAGGGTTATTGGGTCATATTTTAAATTTCGTCGGTAAACCTAGTGTTAAAGTCGTTGATATTACATACAAATTTGTTAAAGATTTATTAGTTCTTATGCTAAACAAATTAAATACATTGGTTCGAGCAGCCATACCAGCCGTAGGTATTTATATGTGATTTTACTAGTACGATAAGTTAATTAGAACTAATTCAGATTTCTTAAAGCCCCCTGTGTCAGGATAGTTGTCGCCTCAATTAATTTACAAATAAACAGGGAGCGGTAAGTTACAGCAAGTGAATTATCAAAGGCATTCCGGTCAATTTAAAGAAGCTATATTAAACAAGTTTA
>NZ_JACJDU010000024.1:0-69989 GCF_014163715.1 Shewanella sp. SR44-4
AAATCATCATTTGCGTTTCTCCTTGAATAAAGTTCTTCAAATTATCTTGCAACGGGAGACCAGTCGGAAGTGGGCTCACTTTCGTGACCAGACACAAGTCTGTATCTGCATCGTTACAATGCAGCCTTTGCTTTTTCCAACCTCCTATACCTGCACCGCTATCGGCCATATCGGCTTTCCCAAAGGGAGCAATACAGGCTTACCGTGTTCCGTATGTCGCGCAATGTCAGGGTAGATGCCCGCTATAGTGCGAAGAGTTATATTGACCACGAAAGAGCATGGGGCAATCTCTTTCCAACTCTCATTGCCTTTTGGCCACAGCGTATAAACCACTTCCGCTGTTTCATCGTATAACGCACCTTACGCGGATTTACATATGTTCATCATACTGACTACCTAGCACTCACCCAATTTGTGGTTATCAGGAGGATCGTTCTCTCACGATTCAGATCCCGATTGGTCTATAACCAATCTTCATTACATTGTCAGAGCCGCTACTTTATTCAGGCTCCTAGGTTCATCTGGTGATACAGATGGTTCACTCAAAAGCGGTGAACAGCGCTTCATACGACCTCACGTCGCACGCCCCATTCCTTGTTAGAAAAATCCAATTTAAACTTTGCTCGAACATCGTTATTGATAGTTTATGAAAGCACCATTTTGAGGGTAATCTATCCACGCTTAACATCATAAAACTTTTACGAAGGGGTACTGGATAATTATATCTAATTGAATTAGATGGTTTTTGTTAAAATATCAACGCTACATAACGAGTTTGTATTATTATGGATTATCTAAATTCTCGCTTTTTCCTAGACTAATAGATGATTGATTAGTGAAAAACAAGCTGATAAGTTACTAAAATTATTAATAATTAAAATGTTCATGCGAATGAGATATTGAAAAGCATCTCAGGATGTTTATCGGAATTCTCTCTAAACGCCGTTAGGGTTACTTGGAGATTTGGTGGAAAATTTAAAGGCGAAGCTCATCGAATTAGAAGAGCATTTATTTAAGGCTGAGACCAGAGCTTCATACGGCGAATTGGATGAACTAATTGCGGATGAGTTCACTGAAATTGGTGGTTCTGGAATTCGATTTGGAAAAAAAGAAGCTCTGGAGCGTCTGCCAGCAGAATTGCCTCCTAAGATCAGTGCAACTGAATATGAATTGAGACATTTAGCGCCAAATTGTGCCCAGTTACTTTATAAAGCTGTAATGGTAAAAGGTGGTGAGACAACCGCTATTTACTCATTACGATGTTCAATATGGTCACTGATAAATGGGAGGTGGCAAATGATCTTCCATCAGGGCACCTTATATAAAGCATTTGAGTAGTTACCCTAACAAGTACATTAATTACACTCCCTACCGTCGAGCGGCTTATTGCGGCGTTACCCATAGAAAATTTAACCCGAAAGTCACGAATTAGAATGAATAATCTAACTCGGAATTGTCCATAAATAAGCTAGATAACTTCTAAAGTAATGTCCAACTTTCGTTAGCCAATACAGTTTCTTCTTGGTCTGGTATGGACTAAGCGCCACAACGGTCATGGCTATGTGCAAGACCTAATAGGTTTAATATAACCCGATTTGTCTTCACCGATCTCTAACACGTTAACGTCTTCCATAAAGGTAAAAAACTCATCATTCTCATTAAGTTTTATAAACACGTTTAATTCATTATTTTTAACAGAAAACTGACTATTTTTACATACAGACTCGACACTAAGATTAAAGCTTCCTCCGCCATCGCTATTGTTCATTCTGTATTTCTTTACAAGCTCCTGCCCTCGAAGCATTTTTAACGTATCATCTTGACTCAATTGCAAAATATAAAACTTACTGTCCCGATTTATTTCTTGTGTTAACTCATTAGGTAATACGTATTGAGTATTCAATTTTACAAAATACTCGTCCTCAAAATTATAGTTTGGGTCATTCGTTGTAAATTCAAACTTAATCACTATATCGTTATTACTAACCACGATTCCATTAGGGGCTTGAACCGCGACAACTATCTCACTTGGTTCAAGTTCTAGCGGATTGACACTCATCATTTTATACATTGTTGTTAGTGGAATACTGCTGCATCCAGAAACAGCACAAATCATCATTAAAAATATAAAAACAAATCTACGTTTCATAATCCGTTAATACCTTACTAAAAATTAATAGTACTGAAATCCATTTTATTAGTTTGATAATCACAACTAAACCTCTAATAGTTATACTCATTTATTTATGTTGTGTCACGTTCAACAGCAATGTATATCACACCACAGTTATTGTTTTAATTCATAAATGCATTATTCAACTCTGAACTTGAGGCCGTTGAAGAAAATAGCGTGAGCTGGCCATGGACGGCCAGCTCGCTTTCGAGGGGAAGGGACGCCCCATCGGAAGCGTTAGCATTTTCGAATAAAGCCGAAGCCATCTACAAATGCCGGTCAAAGTTAAATCTGACACCATGGCGACCTTTTCGCATCTATTGTCATTTCATTCATTGGAAAATGTTGCGGTGTGGCTGGGCCCATTCTTGAATTTAGTGGGGTCAGGGTAAACTTTTATAAAAACAGTTCAAAACTTGTCCCTTAAGCTAATTTCTGTCCAAAAACGAGCTAGTCACTGCTTTAAAATATCTAAATTCAGCTTTGAACTTGAGGCCGTTGAAGAAAATAGCGTGAGCTGGCCATGGATGGCCCGCTAGCTTTCGCGGTACAGGATGTACCATCGGAAGTGTTAGCATTTTCACTCTTTATTACAAGATGGGCCGAAGATGGTTACATTCGCTGTCAGAAGCTCGATAATTTCCGTCGCAATTTTTCGCTGCTGTTGTTTGGTTAAAAAGCGAAAATGTTGCCGGAACGGCAGGGGTGATCCAAGAGGGGATTGCTGTTGATCCCCTTTTGGCCCGTGCAGGGTGGGCCCGTGCAGGGTGGAACCTTGCGATGTTAGTCTGGTGTGAGTGAAGCGCCACGACGTTAGTGGCCGCAGGCCATAAAGCCATATATAAAAACACCCAACGTCCCTATTCTACCGATTATCTGCCGTTGGTTTTTTCAGCAATTTGCGCTGCAAGGTTCTGCGGTGCATGCCCAGTTGGCGGGCAGTTTCTGATACGTTACCATTGTTGGTGGCGAGGACTTGTTGAATGTGTTCCCATTCGACCCGTTTGGGGTTAAGTGGTAGTTCTTCAATATCACCATAAGTCATTGTAGTGTCTGGTGTGACTAATAATGCATTTAATAAGGTTTGGGTGTCGACGGGTTTGGCGAGGTAATTGTCTGCGCCGAGACGGATGGCTTCTACCGCAGTCGCGATACTGGCAAAGCCTGTGAGCAATACCATGTGGACGTTGGGTAATAATTGTCTTAACGGTTTAATTAACGACAAACCATTATGTTCAGCCAGTTTCATGTCTAACACGATATGCGTTGGCACAAATTGCCTTGCCATTAATAAACTGTCGCTGGCGTGATGGCAGGTTTTACACTCAAAGCCATGTTTGCCAAGGCGGCGAGCTAAAATGGTCGCTAGGGCTAAATCGTCTTCTATAATCAATAGCTTGTTCATGATGTTCTCAATTCAGCTTGTATTTATTTCAACGTCTATTATTTCAACATCAGTTTATTTCAACGTCTGTTTACTTCGACTCGCGTCTATTCGTTTAAAATAGCGTCAACTCGTTTTTTATACGCTTAACGGCAACGTCACGATGGCTTCTGTGCCACATTCTGGGTGAGGTTTAAGGTATAACTTACCGCCTAAACGCTCGAAGCTGGTGTGACTTAATAATACCGCAATGCCCATCCCTTTGGGACTTTTCACCATGTTACTGCCTAAAGTTTGCAATACATGAGTCGCAATGCCGACACCGTAATCACGAATAGTCATACTCAGCTGATTAGGTTGTGACAAGCCAATATTGATATCTACGCAAGTCTGGTGTTGATTATCTTCACTGGCCTGAATGCCATTTTGAATTAACGCCATTAATGCAGGCAACAAGCTCATGTCGGTCATGACTATACGTGACTCAACTTGTGGTGCTATGGCGATATTCAGTTGTGCTTCTGGCATCAATAAACTTATCTGCTCGGTTAAGATTGCCACTAACTTATCGACCCGCTGTTGTGCTAGTTTTTGCTCCCGTATCGATTCTGTTGCTAACCGTAAGTCAACTAAGGTGACTTCGCAACGATTCAGTGCTTGCTGCATTTCGCTGATCAATTCCAGTTGTTCAGCATCATGATGGGTATCGACTAACTCATCGGTGAGTAAACGCAATGTGGCTAACGGCGTTGCCAATTGATGGGCCATTTGCGCTGATGCGGTGCCTAAGGCCAATATCTTTTCTTGGCGTAACTGGCCTTCTCGTAAATAGCGCAGCTCGGCATTTTTTTGTCTTATTCGTTTGGCAATAAAGCCCACCGTGACGGTTAACACTAATGCCGAAATAACAAAATTAAACCACATGCCTAAATAGTGCGAGCCCATGTCCATACTGTGACTTGCGGGCATAGCTTGATTTGCGGCCATTGCCTGGTTTGCTTGCATAACGTGGTCAATTGGTATTTGGCTCATATCATGATCCATTACCGAGCCGCTATTTTGTTCGGTGATATCAACAATCATCAAAGTATAAAATATCGTCGATACTATGGTTAAGCACCAAGGTGCCCATAGGGGTAAGGTAATAGCTGAAATCGCAATCGGTAATAACAGCAATGAAACAAAGGCATTGGTTGCTCCACCGGTAAAATATAACCAGGTAGCCCAGAACAAGGTGTCTAACAATAAGGTTAAAAACAACAAACCATTGTTGTTCATGCTGAGTCGATGAAATCGATAGCTAAAGCCAACATAACAGGCTTCAAAAATTAGCACGTAAGACAAGGTTACTGGAGGTGTTGTTAAGCCAAATAAGTCGGTAGCAAACAGAATAAGGCCGATTTTAAGGCCCCAATTGACTAATCGCAGTAAGGCTAATTGTTGCTGACTTGCATTAAAAGGCAGACTAACGTTCGACATGTAACCGTTTCCTCGTTCGGTAAAGCATCATAGGCCACTAAGCATTGTCCGATTAGCGTGGCCAGATATTAGACGTCAGCTCGATGGTGATGATTACACTGTACTCAATAAAATGCTGGTTTCACTATTGAGTACCCCTTCAATGGTGCGAACTTCCCTCAACACTTTATCAAATTCTTCTAAACTGGTGGCCCTAATATCGGCGACTAAATCCCAAGCGCCGTTAGTAGTATGCAATTTTTCGAGTTGCGGTATGCCCCTGAGTTTATTGATCACTTGGGTTGTTGAGCGCCCTACTACTTCAATCATCATAATGGCCCGCACCACATTAGATTCAATTTGTTCGTGTGCGCGAATGGTAAACCCTAAAATAGCGCCACTACTAACCAATCTGTCTAAACGGTTTTGCACCGTCCCGCGTGAAACTTGTAATACTTGCGCCAGCTTAGAAATTGATGCTCTGGCATCTTTACGCAGGATAGAAATAAGCTGTTTGTCGAGCGTATCATACAAATAAGGGTGGGCAGATTGATGTGGTGGTTGCATGGTGTTAAGACCTTATTTGGAGAATAATTGTCATTTTGTAATATACAGCCTAGCATTATGACAAATAATAGTTAAATTATTACAACATAATAGCATTTTGTTTAGCAAAGACACTCGATAAGCTTAATCACAGTCTTATTTAGCGTTTGGTCAACATGACCAAACGTGTCAACTAAAGTGATTAATATAATGAATATAGCCATCAATAAAAAGTCTTCAAATGTTGCCTTTGTCAGTGTCACAGCCATGTTAGCCTTACTCAAACATGTTGGCACTGAGGCGTTTCTATTAGGGTTAACAGACTATATTGAACAAGATTATCGTCGTTGGGAGTTATTTGATAAATCACCACGTTTTGCCAGCCACTCAACTGACGGCGTGATAGAGCTAATGCCAACCAGTGATCAACAACAATTTAGCTTTAAATACGTCAATGGCCACCCTAAAAATACCCATATCGGTTTGCAAACTGTCACCGCTTTTGGTGTGTTGTCTGATGTGGCCAGCGGTTATCCTGTTATGTTGTCTGAAATGACCATACTCACCGCACTTCGTACCGCTGCAACCTCCGCCATGATGGCTAAATACTTGGCCCCACGCGGCGCCACTACCTTAGCGATGATAGGTTGTGGAGCTCAATCTGAGTTCCAAATTTTGGCCTGTAAAGTGGTGTTAGGGATTACCAATGTCAGAATTTACGATATTGATCCAAGCGCAATGGCTAAATGCCAGCATAACCTGGCAGACCAGGGCATCACACTTACGTTATGTGATTCAGCTGAAAGTGTTATCGAAGGCGCTGATATGATCACTACTTGCACTGCCGATAAACGTAATGCGACTATTTTAACCAGCAAAATGGTGCGTGATGGAGTACACATCAATGCCATTGGCGGCGATTGCCCTGGTAAAACAGAACTTGAAGCAGACTTACTATTACGTGCCGATGTGTTTGTGGAATATGAACCACAAACCCGTATTGAAGGTGATATCCAGCAACTAGATGAAACGTTTGCCGTTACAGAGATGTATCACGTTATTCGCGGTGAGCAACAAGGTCGCACCCACGATTCACAACTGACTATTTTTGATGGTGTCGGCTTTGCAATTGAAGATTTTTCTGCATTACGATATGTACATGATTTAATTATGCAGCAACAAAGTCATCAGCAACTCGAGTTACTCACCAACCAAGAAAATCCACGGGATTTATTTGGTTTATTAACCCCAGCATCTCAAGCTAGTCGCTTGGCTGTAGGTGCATAATGGCCATTAACCCTCAAGCGCCATCTGCGGTGGTGATGATCCGTCCACATCATTTCAGTCCTAACCCTGAAACGTTGCCAGATAACAGCTATCAAAGCCATGAATTGGCCGAAGATGCTCTGCAGCTATCGCAACAAGCTTATGATCAAGTGACCCAAGCTCAGCAACTATTACAAACAGCAGGCATCACGGTGCACGTTTTTGAAGATACCACCACAGAAACACCAGACTCGGTATTTCCTAACAATTGGTTTTCAACCCATCTAGGTGGTCATGTTGCTATCTATCCTATGTATGCTAAAAATCGTCGTAAAGAACGCCGGACTGACATCATCGATATGCTCAAACAGCAATATCGAGTACAGGATGTTATTGATTATTCGGGCTTAGAATACGACAACATATATCTAGAAGGTACTGGTGCCATGGTTCTCGACCATGTTGAACGAGTGGCTTATGCGGTTCGATCCAAGCGTACCGATTCATTAGTGCTTGAGCGTTTTTGTACTCAATTTAATTACGAGCCAATGGTGTTTGATGCGCAAGATGAAGCTGGAGTACCGGTTTATCACACCAATGTATTGATGTGTATTGGCAGTGATTATGTCATGGCTGGGTTCGATATGATTAAAGACACTCAACGTCGTCAGCAAATTATTCAACGATTTGAAGACAGTGGCAGAGTGATTATTAACTTAACCGAAGATCAAATTCGTCATTTTTGTGGCAATGCACTTGAGTTACAATCAAAACAAGGCCGTTTTTTAGCATTATCACAACGTGCTTTTGATGCGTTAACACATGAGCAAATTGCGTTATTAACTCAAAGCGTGACTCTGCTACCATTAGATGTATCGGCTATAGAGATGGCTGGCGGTTCTGTTCGTTGTATGTTGGCAGGGATCCATTTATCGAAAAGATAAGCTTCGGCATCAACAAACTTTAAAAAGACTCTTAACAATAAACTCTAATAATAAAGAGAAGACTCAATAAAAGGAAGTTGCTAAATGATTAATGACATTATATCGCTCACCAACAATGTGTTGTGGGGCGAATACCAAGTGCTCATTTATATATTGGTATTTGCCGGTGTGTGGTTTTCATTGAAGTTAAGATTTATTCAACTTCGCCATTTTGGTTATATGTTTAAAGTAATGAAAGGCAGTACTCAAGGTGACAAATCGGGCATTAGCTCGTATCAAGCCTTGTGTACTGGTCTTTCTGCCCGTGTCGGTACTGGTAATTTAGCCGGTGTCGCCATGGCAATATCACTCGGTGGTAGCGGTGCGGTATTTTGGATGTGGGTTATCGCGCTACTGGGTATGGCGACCGGATTTGCCGAAAGCATTTTAGGTCAGCTATATAAAGTGCGAGACGATCATAAAGAATACCGCGGAGGACCCGCCTATTATATCCGCGCAGGACTGAATAAACCTTGGTTAGCGGTACTATTCGCATTATGTTTATTCCTGGGTTACGGCATTAGTTTCAGTGCCATGCAAGCCAACACCATCACCGACGCACTCAACCACACCTTCGAAATTTCACCCGTTTATTCTGGAGCGGTCATTACTTTAATTGCTGGCATTATTGTTATGGGAGGCCTTCGCAGCATTGCTCGTTTTGCCGAGTTCGTGGTGCCTTTTATGGGCTTAGCATTTATTTTGGCAGCGGTAACCGTCACCATTATTAATATCCAACAAGTCCCTGGGGTATTGATGGATATTATTAACTCTGCTTTTGGGTTAAATGAAGCAGCAGCTGGTGCGCTCGGTGCTGCGATTAAAAATGGTATTCAACGCGGGTTATATTCTAACGAAGCTGGCGCAGGCAGTGTGCCCCATGCAGCAGCGGGTGCCACACCGGTTCCCAATCACCCTGTTGCGCAAGGTTACGTGCAAATGCTTGGGGTGTTTATTGACACTATGGTGTTGTGTAGTTGTACCGCCATTGTGATTCTTCTGGCTCAAGGCAGTATTGGCAGTGACATGGAAGGTATTCGTATCACTCAAAACGCCATGACCTACCATATGGGCATAAGCGGCGATATGTTTGTTGCCATCATTATTACCCTATTCTCTTTTACGTCTGTAGTAGCAAACTACGCCTACGCCGAAAGTAACTTGCATCTGTTTAAACTCGATAACATCTATGGCCGCACCATTTACACACTATTGTATTTAGGCATGGTGTATTGGGGAGCCAACGCCTCATTAAAAGAAGTGTGGAACATGGCCGACATGGCGTTAGGTTTAATGACGGTAGTGAACATCAGTGCCATTATGCTGTTAACCCCGACCATCGTAAATTTAACCCGTGATTATCAAGTTAAACTTAAAACCACTAACAAGCCTGAGTTCAAACTGGCCGATGTAGAAATACAAGGTAAAACCGAAAAAGGGGTTTGGTCTTAGCCTTTAATCAGCGCATTTTTATAATGGATTTAACTTCAGTGTAAATTGAGCGCTTAGTTTTGAAAGCGGAATTGAATACATTAGTTCAATTCCGCTTTATCGTTAATAACGGCTCATTATAGCCGTACTAATATAACGCCAATATCAAAATGCCACCATTACATCATTACTAGTACAACGCTAATGTCACAACACCAATATCACAACACCACTCATGCTTATCCACTGCATTTATCCGTCAATTTTGTAATTCAAATAACCTCTCGTGAATGCAGTTTTGTTGTTTAAACGACATTATTTGCTCAATTAGGAATCGTTCATATCAAATCCATAATTAAGCATAATCAGCAACAATGGCCATTATGGTTAAAAAATTGCCAAAAGATACTGGCCTTATCTCATAGGGTTAACGTAAAATAGCCAACTAACCAAAGAGGATGTAATGGCTAATATCTCTAAATTTGATCGCGATGACGTACTTGAAAGAGCAAAAAATCTGTTTTGGCAGAAAGGTTTTTTGGCCACATCAACGCGAGAAATTCAAACAACTATGGACATGCGACCAGGCAGTATTTATGCCGCATTTGGTAGTAAAGCTGATTTATATCAAGCGACACTTATTCGTTATGCTCAAACGGGCGAACGTAATTTAAATAATATGTTACAACAACATGATCGTGCATGGGTTGGATTAACACATTATCTACGTGGGCTGATTAAACCATGCTGTGAAGGTTCACCCAGTGAATTGTGCATGTTAGTAAGGACGTTATCTGAATTAGATGAATCTCATCTAGATACATTAAACGTTGCCCGTGAGCAGCTCAACAAATTTGAACAACGATTTGCCAGTATTATTGACCAAGCCAAACTTGAAGGCGACTTACCTGCCCATTTAGACAGTCAACTCACGGCGAAGAAAATTCAAATCAACATTATTGGTTTGCGATCTTATTTAAAAGCAACCAATGACGTTGACACAGTGAGACAACAGCAAGAAGAGTTTTTTAAACAACTTGCTACTGCTTAAACACAAAAAAGCGCCTTATTGAGGCGCTTTTTTAATTCACGTTTTAACTCACATTTTAGTTAATGCCAGAATATCATGCTAACTATCGACTTCATGAGTAGATCGTCGCATCTCAAATTCAAATTCAAATAATAACAGCACTAACCATCGCAAATTGTATCAACACGGTTCAGTATCGTACAGATTACTTACGTGTCGCTCTTAACATCCACGCCGTTTTCTCGTGTATCCGCATACGGTCAGACACTAAGGCTACCGTTGACTCATCATCAGCAGCTTGTGCTAACTTAAGCACTTGTCGCGATGTTTTAACGACTTGCTCATGGCCTAGGGTAAGTAAGTCAACCATATCAGTAGAACTCGGCACACCTTCTACTTCTTTAATAGAACTCAGGCGCGCAAACTCTTTATACGTTCCCGGTGCGGCCACATCCAAGGTACGAATACGTTCGGCAATATCATCGACCGCTGTCGCAAGTTCAGTGTAATGTTCTTCAAACATTAAGTGTAATTCGCGAAAATGTACCCCGGTAACATTCCAATGGAAATTATGGGTTTGCAAATAAAGCGTGTAAGAGTCAGCCAATAAACTTTTTAAGCCTTCGGCAACTTTTAGTCGGTCATCTTTTTTTATACCAATATCGATGTCAGTCATTTTATTCCTCGTAAAGTAGAATTAATTAGTCATAACATTACAGCATTTGTATAAATGGTGATTACAAGCCAGCAAGATTAATAATAAACACCTCTACTATTAACATGTTGCTTACATTGTATCTCAGCGAGTATTTATCGTCGTTTTATTAAACCAATAAAAACACTCGCCGTTAAAACAAATATTACACCACTAATAAAACGGGTCTCAATTCAAATAAAGTGCATTTAGTAAAGCAAATGACTTAATTGAATGTCTACATAAATTAACGTCATAAACTCGCGTAAAATAAATCATTTCGAGTCAATCAATCGTGTTTTCGCTAACTCATCGTTAATGCTAGTGAGTATTTATACTAACATTACCACTTAATGGATCAACCGCTGGCCATTAAACTCTGTTAATAATTTTAGATTAATCTGCGTAACGAAACATTGAAGCGGAGCTCATATGGCTGCTCTACGCGGAAACAATACAAAATACATATATATGACCACCACAAGATTAATTAGCAACACAATCACACTGAGCAGGCTAAAGTGGCTCATCATTTCGTAAAGCTCAAAAGGTAAATAGATTGCGCCACTAAAAAGTGCAAACCATTGAGTCCAACGCATGTTATGCCATAAACCATAGGCTTCAATAAAGCGCACCAAAGTATATGCCGCTGCTCCTAATGCTAATAACGTCAGACTTGATTGCGATACCGATCCTATCGCTGCAATAAAAATACTCGGGTAATGACTTGCAGGGTTTAGGTGTAAATGCGTCACCCATTGTGTTGCCAACACCGACAAATTTGTACCAGCATACACATGTAAGCCTATTGCAACCAATAAAGCCAATACTCCTTTACTTGCTTCTAGCATCGCTATAGCTCGTACCCCTTTATCTGAAGGTATCATCTCTCGCGTTTCCAGTTTAAACAGATTGACCTATCTTAACGGCTGTTAATAACCACGCCTATGAATATTTTATCGATAAAAAAAAGCACTTCGGTTGAAGTGCTTAGTCAGCGGATTTCATCCAGTTTATGGTAGAGAATAACGTAAAATACGTTTAACCACTTGGCTATATTGACGTAAAAAAGGCCCTGTATGATAAGCAATCCCATGGCGGGCAAATATTGCCACCACTTGTGGCGCCACTTGCTGGTAGCGTGACGATGGTAAGTCTGGGAACAAATGATGTTCTATTTGAAAACTCAAGTGACCTGTAAATATATGAAACAATTTGCCACCGAGAATGTTTGACGACCCTAACGCCTGACGATAATACCATTGACCTTGAGATTCATTTTCACACTCTGCTTGGCTAAAGGTATGTACATCGGTGGTAAAATGGCCACAAAAGATAATGGTAGACGTCCATAGATTGCGAATTAGATTAGCCATTAAGTTACCACATATCACCCACAAAAATAGTGGACCTGCCAGCAGAGGAAATAGCAGGTAATCTTTGATTAGTTGCTTACCACCTTTACTAAAAAAGCGACGTTTGAGCTCACTAGCATCAACTTTTGATGATCGGTCTTGTTTCTTTTTACCCATAAAAACACGTTCTGCAGCGAGTTCATGGTAAGACACACCCCATTGAAATAGCATACTTAAATTAACGTAAGTAATAAATTGCCATAGGTTTTTAACCCGCCACGAAAAATCATTCGACAAACGCAGCAAACCATAACCAAAATCACGGTCCTTACCTATTACATTGGTGTAAGTGTGGTGTTCGTAATTATGGATCCGTTGCCAACTTTTACCATCACAGGCGATGTCCCAATCAAACTGACGCGAGTTAATATGAGGATCGTTCATCCAATCATATTGCCCATGCAGCACATTATGACCAATTTCCATATTGTCGAGAATTTTGGCGCTCGCTAAGCTCAACACCCCCACAACCCAGCATAGTGGATGGATAAACCCGAGCATCAATAACACACGACCGCCCCACTCTAAAGCGCGTTGCCACACAATCACTTTACGAATATAAGCAGCATCAGTGGCACCAACCTCGCTTAAAGTTTGGCGCTTTAAGTCATCTAACTCGTTAGCTAACAACTCAAAATTAATATTTTTATTCATCGATTTATAATTCCAACTCAAGTGGCGTCACTGCCTGAGAAATGCATAATTGGATCAATTGTTCACCTTGTTGCGATAGCTCACCGGTGCGTAAATTTCTAACCACGCCCGTTTTTTTCACACACTGGCATTGGTGACACACACCAATACGGCAGCCAAAATTGGCAGTTATTCCCTGTAGTTCTAAACCATTTAGCAAAGTATCGTTCGTTGCTAATATAAGTTGGGTTTGTTTGCCTCGCTGCGTTAACTGAATATGCTGGTGGCCGTTATCTGTTTGGGGCAATACCGGTGCTTGAAAGTACTCGGCTTGACGGTGTTGTGGCGGGTGATTAATGGCATCTAATTGGCAGTCAACATCTTGCTTAAACTTGCCGGGACCGCAGATCAACACTTGGCTCGCTGCTGGGCACTCCTGTAATGCAGCAGCTAAACTGTCGCCATTTTTACGCACCAACATTTTCACAGAGAGCTGAGGGATCTGTTGCGCTAAAGCAGTAAGTTCATCAACATATAAGTGCTCGCCGGCTTTAGCAAAATAGATGAGCTGAATCGGGCTTGATGATTGCAATACTGATCGTTCTATAGACAATGCCAATTGATGCAACATAGCCATAAACGGAGTAATACCACTGCCTGCAGCAACAAACCATAATGGGGTTTCAGGCAGGTCAACAACACTCTCACCTAGCACAAAATCACCTTGCGGCGCGCTTAAGTTAACATAACAACCAGCAGTGATATGCCGACTTAACCCTGAGGTAAAAGCGCCATCCGCGTTATGTTTAATGGTTAAGCGAATAACCCGTGTTTTGGGGTATTGAGCATGATGTTGTTCGGGCGACGACGAAATAGAGAAAGGCCGCGTCATTAACCGTCCATTTAGCTCAACCGTTAATAACACATGTTGGCCAGCTTTGGCTTGCGGCCAAGATTTTTGCGGGGCTAACTCAAGCTGTAATACATCATCGCGAAGCGGTTTAACTGACAAAACCTGGGCACGAAACCAGTGGGCTCGCCACGCAGGCTTAACACGTTGGATAAGCGGTTCGAAATAACTGCCTAATGATTCAGTATGAAATAAGGTTTTAGCAGTGACTTTGTTAAGTCGGGTCAATAAATTCATTTATAGCGTACACGTGTTAGCTCAATTTCAGCGCACGATTGTATGCTGAAATAACATCGAGGCGCAAGTGGCTGTTGACGCTATTTAACACATTATTAAAAAGGCGATTGAATGAGGCTTTAAATGACAACCCATTTCTAATAATAGAGATTATGACGATAAATAGTGGATATTGAGATGTTATCGAAATAGCAAATATAACGATTAAACACTCATGGGATAGCTTAACGGCGTGAGGTTTTAATTAAGCTTAACGGTTTTTGGCATCGAAATGACACTGGTGACATCGGTTTAATCGCCAGGACCAGATGATCTTTCAAGGTTGTTTTTGCAGCGAATTGTTGGTTATGACTTAAATAAAAGCAGATAACATAGTAGAAATGACCAACAAACGCTGTCCGAAGGGTTCGGCTAAAAAATTTTACTCTTTGTTGAGCTTAAAAGTGAACGCGAATAAGACCAATAACCAACGGAACCACAAACATAAATGATATGGTAATCAGCCCACCAAAGTTATTTAGCGCTGGTATATCGCCAATATTGTTAACGATATGCCATATAACACGCCTAAAAGAGTGCCGATGTGTTGTGGTGATTTTGTTGTCATATGATTAATGATTACTTTTGCTCTTGACCAAAGAGTCGTTCTACTTGTTTCTGCTCGTCTTCAGTTAACGAACCGTAATCTCTTGGGTATGACCAACCATAACCCCAGCGAAATTGGGTGGGTAAATATGGCGAGCCACCCACTCTTACACCGGCTAACATTAATAAAGCAATTTGCGGTTGGCCCACATTGGTAACACAGGCACGTAATGCTTTATCTGATGCGAGGCGTTCATCAAACGTGCCGCCCTTCCAATAGTCATAATCATGTTTTTGGCAACACGCTAACCATAATTCGCTTTGTTCAAACGTGCCATCTGGAAATGCGCTGCAACCATCACTAGTAAACGGTGCGAGTGTGTCCGCTACGACAGGATTAATTAACATCAATGCACTGGCGATAACGATGGCAGCATAATTTAGGCGGTAATTTTTCACGTTTTGCATCCAGCTTATCATTATTCAACTATCATGATGCCACAGCAACCATGACACTAATAGAAAACAAACGTTGCGTCGTGGTTAAATCCTCTGTTACATCAATGGTTAACTAATAATGAACCTAGACGAAAAGCCACACTAATAAACCATATTAATGTACCAAATGAGCAAACCATTTTTGGTACGGTTGATACACGTCGTAAAGCCAATTAAAGACTGCGGTATACACTAAAATAAAGCCTAAAACCCCAGCTTCTAATATTAAGGTGTCAATCAGACTTAATGCCAAATACCATGACACTAACGGAATCGTCACCAATAACATACCGCCTTCAAACCCCAACGCATGCACAATTCTAATGCCAATTTTACGCTCAACTCTATTTGGGCCGATTAACTTATCAAACTGCAGGTTGTAAACATAATTCCAAAGCATTGCAAATAGCGTCAACCCTATGCTGACAAGTAACATATCTAATGGATTTTTTTCAATTAATAATGCACTTGCAGGGACAATAATGGCCATGGCAACGAGCTCAAAAGACACGGCGTGAAACACTCTTTCTCTTCTTTGCATGTTTATCTCTATTTAATGGTGACGTTTTCGCTATTTTCATCCAATATAAAGATACATTAAAGTTAGTAAGTATCGGTAAAAACGATATGTATAGTATTGAACAGCTTGAAGCGTTTGTGCTGACAGTTAACACAGGGTCTTTTTCATCGGCGGCTAGAAGCCTTAATAAAGCCCAGTCGGTTGTCAGTCAGCATGTGATAAACCTTGAAATAGACTGCAATAGCGAGCTATTTGATCGCAGCGGACGTTACCCACAATTGACACCAGCAGGGAAAAAACTACTGCCCCATGCTCAAGTATTACTGAGCCAGCATCAACGCCTGCGTGATTGCGCCCAAAGCCTAGACCAACAAGCAGTATCAGAGCTAACGATTGGTTTAGATGAAGGCATCCCGCTGCAAAAACTGTCCAATATTATTAATGAACTCGAAACTCAATTTCCAACTATCACGCTTGAGTTTTTAACTGCATCAAGTATTGATATTATCGATATGATTGACACAGATCGGGCTGTGACCGGGATTATTTTCAGTGAGTTAACGATTCCGAATCACATTGATTTTGAATCAATCGGGTCAATTAAGTTTGATATGTATGTGGCAAGTTCTCACCCTTTAGCACAACAGGTGTGTGATAATTTAGCCAATTTAAAATTGCACCGCCAACTGTTGATCCGTTCGCGAAATACTAAATCCAGTAGCTTTCAGTCAGCCATTAGCCCAGATGCTTGGTACGCCGACAATTACTATATTTTGCTAGAACTGGCATTGCAGGGCCATGGTTGGTGTTTACTGCCCAATCATATTGCCAATAACTATGTTAATAGCGGTCAACTAGTTTTGTTACCGTCTGAATTTAAAGAGATTGGCTGGCAAGCGAATGTTGATGTTATACAGCACCATCGTTACAGTCACGAACCGGTATTTAAACAACTCAGGCATTCATTACGCCAATTATTGTCGTATTCAGCATGTTGATGAAACACTTATCAAAATTGTTATTTGAATCCACAATAACCTCGTAGTTAATGACATTAAACGAGAAACCTAATATGCAACAGCATCAAAAACCTCTGTTTATTTCACACGGCTCTCCTATGATGGCTGTTGAAAACAGCAAAACATCTCGATTTTTACAACAATTAGGCCAGCAACGGCCTACACCTAAAGCTATTGTAGTGTTTTCTGCCCACCTCGATGTCGCTGACGATGTGGTGATCACCGCCGGGGCGCAACCTGAAACCGTTCATGATTTCTATCGTTTTCCTGATGAACTGTATCAAATTCACTACCCTGCGCCAGGAGAGCCTGTACTGGCTCAGCAAATTGCCAACACGTTTACTAACGCTGGCATCAAGGTGAATTTAGACCCAACACATGGCTGGGATCATGGTGTATGGATCCCATTGAGATTAATGTATCCACAAGCAAACATTCCTATCGTACAAATATCCATTAACACCCGTGTTGGCGCTGAAAAAAATTATCAATATGGACAATTACTTGCGTCGTTAAAACACGATAATATTCTCATCTTAGGTTCGGGTGGAATAAGCCATAATTTAGGTGAAATATTTCGTCAGCCTAAAACACCAAATGGCGTTGATATGATGAATCAATTCACCAAATGGGTTGAAGAAAAGCTAGCAAATAATGATACCCAATCGTTGTTAAACTACTTACAGCTCGCACCGTTTGCTAAGTTTAATCATCCGACTCAGGAACATTTTTTACCGCTTATTGCTGTTTTAGGGGCGAGCGAAGCAAGTGTTGCCAAAAAAATACATCAAGACGTTGAGTATGAATTGTTAGCACTCGATGCTTATTCATTTAATTAAACACGATGTGTTAAGTAATAGGGATAGAGTAAAATATTTAAGCTCATGTATTAGTAGAATTAGTCATAAATTTTGAATAAAAAACGCGCAGTTACATGCCGATAATTCAAACACAATGGACGTCGTTGGTAATTCATCATAAACTGAGTTTATGTTTATATTTCATTGTCGTTACATTTATAAGCACTCGCTAAGTATTTTTTTTGGTAAAATATTGATCTTCATTAAGTTATCACGCTTATATTGCAGCACTATATACGCTATATTATTAAAAATGTCGTACTATAGCAGTACTATAACTGTACTTTGACTCGCATCGCTCATACGTTGAAAATAGCCCCAAGGAACCGATTTATGCTGATTGAACATGACATTACTGACGTTTGTGTTGGAATGTATGTAGTCGAAATAACCGAACCCAAAGATACTTTTTCGCTCACTAAACCTGGTGTGCTTAAAAGCGAAAAGGTTATTGAAGCATTAAAACGTAAATCGGTTACCAAACTACTCATTGATACCAGTAAAGCTGAAGTTGATGTCGCAACAATTGAGCAAAATATCAGTTGGCCTAAGCCTCAAGCGCCCCGAAAAGTGACGCCTGTACGCACCGATGTGAAAGCAAATTTCTTTAATCAAGAAATAGTTAGAGCGCGCCAAGTGTTCAATGAATCAAAAGACATTCAGAAAAAGCTGTTTCATAATGCGCAGCACGGTCTTCCGTTAGACATGGATCCGGTACAAAAGATCACCTCAGAATCCACCGATTTAATTTTTAATAATCCCAATGCCCTATCATGTGTGATAAATATTCGTAATAAAGATGAATATTTATTAGAACACTCTGTGTCTGTCTCTGTTTTGATGACCATGTTTGCCGTCTATAAAAAAATCGACAAAGACATAGTTAATCAACTGGCTATTGGCGCATTTTTACATGATGTTGGGAAAATCATGATCCCCGATCGGATTTTAAACAAACCAGACAAACTGACCGATGAAGAGTTTCATATTATGAAAACTCATGCCAGTTACTCGATTGAAATTATGAAGAATACCCCAGGCATCAGCCAACTAAGTTTAGAAGTGGCAAGCTTACATCATGAAAAACTCAATGGATTGGGTTATCCATTTGGCGTACCAGCAGAAAAAATTACCCTTTATGGGCGAATGATCAGCATATGCGATATTTTTGATGCGCTGACTTCGCACCGCTGTTACAAGCAGGGTTATGCCCAAGTTAAATCGTTCAGTATTTTGCGCGCGTTAGCTGAAAAAAATGAATTGGATAAAGACTTAGTCGACCAGTTTATTCGTTGTATGGGAGTTTACCCTATCGGTTCAGTGGTTCAACTTGAGTCAAATAGACTCGCTATTGTTGAAGGTCATAACCCAAAAGACCCTATCCGACCATTAGTCAGACCTTTCTATCATTTAAAACCAGACCGCTTTGAAGTAGGAAACAAAATTGATTTAGCGACTGTCACTGATGACTTAATTGTTAAATGTGTACGTGCTGATGATTTTAATCTGAACATGGAACAAATTATTGAGTATTTAGCGCACGAAGGCTAATCCACTCCCGCTTTTTAATTGATTGTTTTATGTACTAAGCTAAGGCGAATATTAAGCGTGTTGCGCCTTTGGCGGACTTTTCACATCTGGGTGTTTCAATTTGATTAAATGTGAGCTATTACGGTTAAATTCCTTAATATCAAAAACTTAATCAATAGCTGTTATTTGGATTTAGACATAATTTTAAGTCCAAATAAATACCGCGTAACGTTAAATGGCCGTATCAACCAATAACATAGCAATGCACACACTATAAAAGCACTCAATAATAAACTTACCGATTTAATTGCGATTGAAGCTTGCCACTGCACAATATAAAACGCCAACATCACAATCACAGTTTGATGCAAAATATAAAACGGGTAGATCAATTCGTTGGTTTGATGCAGCCATGTTGGCGTATTTTTAATATGAGCAATCGCAAAACCTGCCATGGTTAATAACCCAGACCAAGACACTAGCGTACAAACTAACCACCATAATTGCCATCGTGTGGTAAGTGACAAATACGGGCTTAAATCAGGTGAGTAATAGTAGCCATAAAACAGGATTGAACTCACGAACAAACTGGCTAAATAAGTGTATCGATGTTCAGCTAACGCGCGCCAAATAAGCTCGCTTTTGACAAAGCACATGCCTGCAATGAAGAAAAACAAATAAAACACACTCAATGACAGGTTTTCGATATGGTGACTGTCTGATGGCGAAACATATTTGAGCGCACCACGTAATACGATTAACACTAAAACTAAACTGAGCAACCCAAAACGATGACGGCTTATTCGTTCAAGCCAATGTTGTAACTTAATACCGGTCTGGCGTGTTAACAAATACCTAAGTGGCACCGCAAGCAGCATAAAGATAACTAAAAATTCAATAAACCATAAATGATTACTATCAAACGACAACATCAACTCACCATACGCCGATGCTAAAGAGCTATATTCAGTAATGTTCTCATAATAATGTTGTGGCGGCACAATCAATATCATTCCCACCAGCAAAGGGATAAAAAGCCGATGAAACTTACTCGAGAGAAATTGGCGAACGGGCATTTTTTGCAGTAACAAAAAACTGGCTGCACCCGCGATAAAAAACAATGTTTGCAGTCTGAGTTGTTCAAAATACACCATGATATCGTCAAGCACTTTGCTCGATTCATTATTCATCACATGCCAGTCGTCACCATTAAATGGCATCAATACATGGTGTAAAAAAACTGCAAAAATCAGTACCACCCGCAACCAATCAAGTTCTGAATAACGCCTGTTTTGTGGTAAAACCTCATCCATAGTCAATGCCTTCCTCTGGCCTGTTAGTATAAAATGTTGAGTATCTAGCTGGGTTAAGTGCAATGTTCCATCTCACTTAAACTTCATCAATTAAACTTCATCAATTAAACTTCACCAATTAAACTTCATTACTTAAGCTGCACTTCTTAAACTCTATCATTCAAGCTCTATTAATTAAGCCATACTTTTGGCAATTTTAGCTTTGTTGTGTAATGCCAACGCGACAAAAGCATCTACAGTAGCACGATCATTAGCACGCTTTACATGTAGCTGAGTGGGTATAGCTTTATGTGCATCAGTGAAAGGTAAAAAATGACAACCTTGACTGTATAATTTACGAATACAATAAGGCGCAATAGCAACACCTAGACCAGCAGCCACCTCAGTTAACAAGGTCTGCATATGTTTAGGTTGGCTAATAATATTGGCCGAAAATCCTGCTTGTTTACACAGCATAATAGTATCGTCAAACAAACCTACTGCTTCGTCACGGTTAAAGATGATCAACTTTTGCTGTTGTAATTGACCCAATTCTATTTGGCTATATTCAGCCAGGGGATGGTGTTGTCCCACAACGGCCACCAACTTGTCGATGTAAATATCACTACTGTTAAATTCATCAATAATCCCGCTGGGTAATGGCCGCGAAAACCCAACATCTATGCGGTTATCTTTAAATGCTTCAATTTGTTCTGTCGCGGTCATTTCAAATAACGTGACATGCACATCAGGATATTGCTGCGAATAGCGGCGAACTAAATCTGCCATAAAAGTCAAACATGCTGAACTTAAATGAGCGATATTAAGCTCGCCTATCTGCCCCTGCTGTGCTCGTTTTACCTGACTTTTTGCGTTGTCTGCCAATGCAATAATCTGTTTCGCATCGTGCAGCAGTTGCTCTCCCGCGTTAGTGATTTTTACCTGGCGCGAATTGCGGATAAACAGCATAACTCCTAGCTCTTCTTCCAACATGGCAATATGACGGCTAATCGCCGGCTGTACCGTATTGAGATCACGCGCCGCGCCAGAAAAGCTGTGGTGTGACGCTACGCTAATAAAGCTTTTCAATGTTTTTATATCCACAATCACCTCAAATACGCTTTTGCTATAGATTCAATAAAATAATAACATTTTTATTATAGACGCTAACACTTTACTCTTTAGCCTAGTTATATTTACAAAGTCCCAATCACAGAGTCGTCTGCCAAAGGCTAGCTAAATTAGTTGCTATCGAGGGAATATATGAAAAGTTTACAACAGCAAACCGACGCTAAAATGAATGAGGGACGACAAAAGAACCCTGATTTCATGAAAGTCGTTGACGATATTATTGAACAAGCAAAAGCATTTCAACAAGGTGATAGTGCAATTAATCTTGGCCAAAAAGCGCCCAACTTTTCGTTACCTCATTCTGATGGGAAATTAATATCCCTGGTAGATTTACTGCAGCAAGGCCCTGTTGTAGTGACATTTTATCGTGGCAGTTGGTGCCCGTACTGCAACTTGCAGCTTCGTGCTTTACAAGCACGGTTAGCCGATATTCATACCCTTGGAGCTCAATTGGTTGCCATCAGTCCGCAAGTGCCGGATGGCTCTATGACAAAAGATGAAATGCACGATCTAGAGTTCTTGGTATTGTCAGATCAAGATGCAAAAGTTGCATCACAATATGGGGTTGCATGGCAAGTGCCTGAATTTCTCGCTGAACATATGCGCGTTGATCGCAAGCTCGACCTTGAAGCCATCAATAATGGCAATGGCAGTGTGTTACCGATCCCCGCGACATTCGTTATCGGTCAAGACGGCGTTGTCACCTGGCGTTATGTCGACGTAGATTACCGAACTCGTTCAGAGCCAGAAGACATCATACAAGCATTAAAGCTGCTGGCTTAACGTTCAATGCTGATATCAATGACTGAGTGGTTGAACAATCACTCTTTCGCCCTCTTTTCTTAATCTTAGTTCTTCAGCAAATCACAGGTAAAACAATGACTCGTTTATCTAAACTTGGCAGCTTTTCGCTGCTGTGTATTGCCAGCCTCACCATTATGGTTGGCGCCCTTGTTGCTCCGGGATTACTAAGCATATCGAATGCATTGGGCATCAATGAATATGCGGTATGGCTGGTGACTTTTCCGGCATTAGGTGCAGTATTATTTGCCCCAATAGCGGGTAAATCAATTGATAAGTTTGGTGCTTATCGGGCGCTCATCGTCGGTTTAATACTCTATGGGGCCTTGGGCTTTGCGGTGTATTGGCTGAATGGCCCTTGGTTTGTATTGTCTAATCGTATTTTATTGGGCGGTATTACTGCGGTAGTTATGGCGAGCAGTACCGTACTTATTTCGCAATGGTACACCGGTAATGAGCGGCTCAGCATGATAGCTAAACAAGGTATGGCTATCGAATTAGGTGGGGTATTGTTTCTGTTTTTAGGCGGTACATTAGCCAGTATTAATTGGGCTTATCCGCTGAGTTTATACTTAATAGCTTGGTTATTTTTACTGATGCTGTTGTTATTTGTGCCGCGTAAACATCCATCACTCACGGTTGAGGCTGAATGTGATAACAACCAGACTCAACAAGGGCTATCACTTCATCAGGTTTATCTTTTTGCCACTATGGCAATGGTGATCTTTTTTACCGCTATTGTCGTGCTCCCAAAGAGCATGGTTCAACAAGGCTATAACGAAGCTCAAGTGGGTAATTTATTAGCGTTTATCTCATTGGTTGCAGTGGTTGCTGCGTACTTTATGCCAAAAGTTGCCAAACACATGAGCGCAACGTATTTGTTAGCTGTCGCATTTGTAGCATATGCCCTCGCGCATGTTGGTTTTGCAAACGCAAACGGTATGCCGATATTACTCATTGGAGCTGTCTTTGCGGGTATTGGTTTTGGTTTCAGTATTCCGTTACTTAACCATATGACGGTAGAAAAAAGTGCAGCCAACGTTAGAGGCAAAAATTTATCCTATTTTACGATGGCCGTATTTGGCGGTCAGTTTATCACTTCGTTTGTTGAATTTATTCCCGGTGGCACCACGGTGAGCTTTTCTGCCGCCATGCTATTAGCCAGTATTATGGCTGTAATATTGGTCGCCATGCAGTTAAGCGACAATAAAAGTTTCAGCAAACCCGCTACCGAAAAAAAGAGTTAATCCGCTCAATGATTGGCGTCCGCTATATTGACTATATTGCCAGCATAGCGGCTGAATCAATCTTAAATCAGTGCCTTTATTCTCGCTAGTTGCGACTGAAACAATAAGCTATGTTGATGTGTTACTACCCTACTTTCAAGATCGCCTTGTTCGATGAGTCGACATGCTTCATCCGCCTCAAAGTGATAGCCCAATGATGCTCTGCTATCAATAAAGCTATCGACCAACTCATCTAGATGATACAAACTGCATTCAGACGCTCTGAATGCATCAGGAATAACAATGTAACCTTTATCGCCAATAAGATAAGCGTTATTACTTAATCGGCACTGAAACGACGAAGCTAAACTCACAGCGATATCACCACTTTTACCAATAATAATCACATCATCTTCAACACCGGTTTCACATACATGTGCTTGAACATACAGATTATCGATGTCAGCTTTAATAAAATAATCTGTAATCGCCAATGGATAAATACCCATATCCAATAAACATCCACCCGCTAATTGCGGATTATATTCACGCCCATCAGGCGTAAATGGGATCGGATAGCCAAAATCGACTTTGACGTGTTTAAGCTGACCAATACGGCCTTCATCTAACCATTTTTTTGCTTGTTTAATTGCTGGCAAAAAATAAGTCCATAATGCTTCCATCAACAGCAAGCCTTTGTCTTTGGCTAACGTAACCAAAATATTGCATTCTTCAACCGACACTGTCATCGGCTTTTCGCACAACACGTGTTTACCTGCCATTAAAGCATCATAAGCTTGCTGAAAATGAAAATTATGTGGCGTGGCGACATAAACAATATCAACGTCTGGATCATCAAATAATGCTTGGTAGCCTTGATAGGCCTTTTCGGCGCCGTATTGCTTTGCAAAAGCATCGGCATCCGTTTGTTGCCGCGCGGCAACGGCATATAAATGACTGTTAGCCGAAAAGACTAAATCTTGACAAAATAAAGCCGCTATTCTGCCAGTACTCACTATGCCCCAGTTTATTCTAGTCATTCATTTTCCTTAATATTATGTCTAAGCCAAAGGGTATTAATCTATTCACAATACCTCCAAGACTAATGAATTAATAGTAAGAGCTAAATATCATCATTTTTTTGTCGCAGTAGCCATTACGGTTTTCCTGTTTGTGCTACTTTATTGTATCGATATGCAAAATTAACTCGCGAGTGCCAATGAATACGTTAACCCTTGAATATATCAAAAGTATATTGCCTCCAAGGCCGGATAACAGCCATAAAATGACTTTTGGCCATGTATTGAATATTGCTGGTTCATTGCATTATCGGGGAGCGGCTTATTTGTCGAGTTTATCCGCATTACGAGTTGGTGCGGGTTACGTCACCTTAGCCAGTAGCCCATCTGTATGTGACAGTGTGAGTGCATTAACGCCAAATGTTGTTACCTTGCCACTACTCACTCATGTAACACAAAGGCATGATGATGCAGGGCAAGCAACAGACTTATTATCAACAAAGATGCAGCCATCGAATACTCAGTCTAGTGACCTACAAGCTATTGACGTACAGGCTATTGATAAAAGGGCTGTGTTACAACTTCGCGATAAACTCAACCAAGCCAGTGTCATTTCCATGGGTAGTGGATTAAGTATTGGCCACAGTACTGACCAACTCATTATTAGCCCTAACATTAGCACTAACATTAGTCCTCTCGCTAACCCTCCACTCAGTAACAAACATCTTAGCAACAGCCATTCACAGGGTTTATCTGTTCCTGATGGCAATAATGGATTTTTTTACGCCCTATTAACTGAGATACAAGCTAATCCTAATCCGGTCATCTTTGACGCAGACGCACTTAACTTTATGAGTCACTTACTTCATCCTAGCGGCCCATCGAAAACATCTATCAACTTGCCCAAAAACAGCATTATCACACCACACCCAAAGGAGTTATCAAGGTTACTCAATGTTGATGTCAGCGAAATTC
Source organism: Shewanella sp. SR44-4 (assembly GCF_014163715.1). Taxonomy (NCBI): domain Bacteria; kingdom Pseudomonadati; phylum Pseudomonadota; class Gammaproteobacteria; order Alteromonadales; family Shewanellaceae; genus Shewanella; species Shewanella sp. SR44-4. The sequence continues at coordinate 25,617 of NZ_JACJDU010000024.1, forward strand.
AAGCCAAACGGGTGCACTATGCCAGTATTGCCGCTAAGCAATTAAACACAGTGGTGGTACTTAAAGGCAAACACAGTGTGATTAGTGATGGCGAGCGAGTATTTATCAACCCAACAGGTAACAGCGCGCTAGCCAAAGCCGGAACCGGCGATGTGTTAACAGGTATGATTTCAGGGTTTTGCGCTCAAGGCGTTAGCCCAATAAATGCAGCGTGTTTGGGTGTCTATTTACACGGTTTGGCAGGCGACATTGCTGCAGAGGACTTAAGCCAATATGGCATGTTAGCCAGTGACCTACTTAACTATATTCCTAACGCTATTTTAAAAGTATTAGCCGTTTAGCCGATGCGAAATCAGCGCGTGATGGTGACCAATACCGAGATGGCTTACCAAAGGCTAAATCGTAATAATCTAGCTATAAATGTTTATTCATACTCTGTTTTCAAACACAAAAGTAAATGACCTCTTCATTGATAAGTAGTGGTTATATGTCAAATTGTCTTTATACACACCAGTCTTATCTTTAAAAAACCCGGAAACATTGTATGTGTGCTCCGGGTTACCATTAGTTATTGCAGATTGAGACTATTTGGCCGCGTTTCGTGCTTCAGTCAGCCAACCGTTCCATTTATCCTGATTTTTGGTAATCCACTCATCTACGTGTCCTTGGATATCCTTGGCACTCTTTTCACCTTCGTTCATCCGAGTATTTTGTTCGTTGATATCACTAAGTGGCAATGTAAATACCTCAAAAAACTTCCTAGCTGCCGGATTCTGCTTGGTGAATTTTTTGTTGGCGACTATCTGGATGTCTGAAACGACAAAACCAAGCTTTACCGGATCAGAAACCGCGCCTTCAATTCCATTCACTGTCATCCGTTCAATTGCAGAACTTTGCGCCTTTGTCGGCTTTATTTCAGGCACGTTGATCCAGACAACGTCCTTGCCTGGCTTCAGTTTGAAAATGGTCCAGTTTGGTGCCCAGGTATAGAAGAATATTGGTCCACCATTTTTATAACCCGCCATCGCTGATGCCATTCCTGCTGCATATGAAGCGGTCACAGGATTGATAGCATCTTTGAGACCATATACGTCCATATGGTGGGTGATTATTTTTTCACATCCCCAGCCTGGTGGGCAAGCAGTCAGATCGGCCTTGCCATCACCATTGGTATCAAAGGCTTTTTTCACCTCAGGGCGTTTAAAATCTTCAAGGGAAGTAATGTTATATTTATCTGCCTCTTTTTTAGACACCAAATATCCTTGCAGGCCACCGGCCTTAACCACAAAACCAACTTTCTCACCTTTGTCATAAAATCCTTTTGGCATCTGGTCATCATGATTTGGAAACCAGCCATTGGTCCAGTAATCAACATCACCGAGAGTCACTGTTTTGTAAAAGATCGGATTCGACAGATCTTTAGGTTTTTCTACATCATACCCAAGTGTTTCAAGGCCCCGTCGTACCAGAGCTTCCTGAAAAAATCCCGTATCCCACGTGGCCCGCGCAGGTTTGACTGTTACGCCTTCACCTGGCTGGTGATTATCGGCAAGAGCTGCAGGCCCTGTCATGGTTATTGCAGCTAAAGCGACACCCATTATTACTTTCTTAATTATCATTTTCGTTCCTTATTTTTTGTTGCCATAGATTGGGTCATTATCTTTAAATAATTACCAATAATAGACCTGTACCTTTGGACTTAAATAAGCACATTCAATTTTTTATGAATTATATTTTAAATAATATGTTGAATTCGAAATGTATTTTGAAAAATATGATAAGAACTTAGGCTTGTTCCTTTGAAAAACATCATTGCCTCTTTAGGGGCTAAATCACTATCAGCTTAGTCCTCTTTTTTGAAAGCGCTGGCATACGTTTTACTAAACACTTGGGGGGGTGTATAAAAATAACCCGTAAGCACGGTATGTGTGCTCCGGGTTACCAATAAGCTATTGCAGGTTGAGACTATTTAGCAGCATTACGTGCTTCAGTCAGCCAACCGTTCCATTGATCTTGGTTTTTGGCAATCCACGCATCAACGTGGCGTTGAATGTCCTGTTCACTCTTTTCGCCATCGTTCATCCGAGTATTCTGTTCGTTGACGTCGGCAAGCTGCAGGGTAAATACTTCAAAAAATTTCCTAGCTGCTGGATTTTGCTTGGTGAATTTTTTGTTGGCGACGACCTGGATGTCAGAAGCAACAAAACCAAGTTTTACCGGGTCAGAAACTGCGCCTTCAAGTCCCTTTATCGTCATTCGTTCAACAGCAGAACTTTGCGCTTTGGTCGGATTGATTTCAGGCACGTTGATCCACACAACGTCCTTGCCTGGCTTTAGTTTAAAAATGGTCCAATTTGGTGCCCAAGTATAGAAGAAGATTGGTCCACCATTTTTATAACCCGCCATCGCCGATGCCATTCCTGCTGCATATGCCGCTTTAACTGGATTGATAGCATCTTTGAGACCATATACGTCCATATGATGGGTGATTATTTTTTCACATCCCCAGCCTGGAGGGCAGGCAGTCAGATCGGCCTTGCCATCACCATTGGTATCAAAGGCTTTCTTCACCTCAGGGCGTTTAAAATCTTCAAGGGAGGTAATATTATATTTATCTGCCTCTTTTTTAGACACTAAATAGCCACCCAGTCCACCGGCTTTCATGACATAACCAATCTTTTCAGCTTTTTTATCAAACTTTTTCGGTAGTTGATCGTTATGCATTGGAAACCAACCATTGGTCCAATAATCAATATCACCGAGAGTGACCGTTTTGTAAAAGATAGGATTGACCAGCGTTTTGGGCTTTTCCACATCATACCCAAGAGTCTCAAGACCTCGTCGTACAAGCGCTTCCTGAAAAAAACCGGTGTCCCATGTCGCTCGAGCTGGTTTAACGGTTATGCCTTCTCCTGGCTTGAGAGTATCAGCAAGAGCTGCAGACCCCGTCATTGTGATTGCAGCTAAAGCTGCGCCCAGTATTACTTTTTTAAGTATCATTTTACGTCCTTATTTTTTGGGGTTGCCATTGATTGGGTGATTCTATCTAGAATGATTGCTAATAAAACAATCGCAAGACCGCCAACCGTGGCCAAACCAATATCAAGTGTATTTAAGCCCAGAACGACAGGTGCCCCGAGGCCTCCTGCGCCAATCATTGCGGCGATAACCACCATGGAGAGCGACATCATGATGGTCTGATTAAGACCAGCCATGATGGTCGGAAGAGCAAGTGGTATCTGAACTTTAAGTAAAACCTGCGAGCTTGTTGCCCCAAAGGCGAGCGCAGCCTCGACTAACTCTGGGTGTACCTGCCTGATACCGAGACTGGTTAATCTAACCAACGGTGGCAGGGCAAAAATGATGGTTGCAAGAACACCCGCAGTGTTGCCAATAGAAAAAAGCATCACTATAGGTACCAAATAGACAAAGGCTGGCGTTGTCTGCATCGCATCCAAAATGGGTCGTAGAATGTTATTAACACGATCACTGCGTCCAGCCCATATACCAAATGGCACGCCAACAACGGTGCAGAACACAACAGATGAAAATACCATGGCGAGGGTTATCATGGTTTCAGACCAGAAACCAAGCAGACCAATGAGAATCAACGATGCAAGCGTAAAACCAGCAAGTTTGAAACCTGACACCCGCCAAGCAATGACGCCAAACAGTGCAATAACAAGTAGAGGTGAAGTTGCCAGAAGTCCATCTGATACACTCGATAAAATGAAATCTACGGGCCATTTTATCATCTGGAAAAACCATCGATACCCTTCTACCAACCAGTCAACAAGGCTTGTGATCCATGCATCTAAGGGAATAACTCTTTCATTAAAACTGAACATGATATAACACTCCTGAAGCTAGTATTCTAAGATGCTGACTGCTCAAAATAAGTCCCCTTCTCTGCACGGTTTAAGGTACGAAGAAACAGATTTTTAGAAACAACTCCGCGATATCTATTTTCTGAGTTTACAACTGGAATAGGCCAAGAATGAGATGCTACCAAAGATAAAATGTCTTGAAGACTATCGGTTTCCTGAACAGATTTAGCTTCTGCAAGAAAGGCATGCTCAAGTTTGCTGGTACCATTTCCTTGGTCAATAGCGTCGCGCAGGGAATCTGAAGAGACAACACCTAAAAACCGGTGTTCTGAATCTAATACATAGGCAAATTCGCGATCTTTAATACTTAACATTTCTAATGTGGCTCGTGGGCTACCTGCTTTAGTATGCCAAACGACCGTTGGCTGGCTATCGCGGGCAATGTCCCCTGCGGAGATAACACCGGTTGGATCAACACCGCGGAAAAAAGCGCGTACATAATCGTCAGCGGGATTTTGCAAAATCTCTTCTGGCGTCCCGACTTGGATAACTCGGCCGCCCTGCATAATGGCAATTCGGTCGCCAATACGTAGTGCTTCGTCTAAATCATGGGAGATAAAAATGATGGTGCGCTCATGACGGTCTTGCAGTTTAAGCAGTTCATCTTGCATTTCTGTCTTAATAAGAGGATCAAGCGCCGAAAATGCCTCATCCATGAGCAAGATATCAGGATCAACCGCTAAGCCTCGCGCCAATCCCACTCGCTGCTGCATACCACCACTTAACTCTTTGGGATATGCATTCTCCAAGCCTTCGAGTCCGACTTGTTTTAAAGCATCTAGAGCTCGCTCTTCACGTTGTTTCTTATCCATACCATCAAGCTCGAGTCCAAATGCAGCATTTTCTAACACTGTTTGGTGAGGCATAAGAGCGAAAGACTGAAAGACCATACTGGTTTTACTTCTGCGAAACTTTACCAGCTCATCCTTATTCATTTTGAGGATATTTTGACCATCAACTAACACCTCTCCAGACGTTGGTTCAATAAGCCTGTTTAGCATTCTTACTAGAGTTGATTTTCCTGATCCGGACAGACCCATCACGACAAAAATTTCACCTTTGTTCACAGTAAAGCTTGCACCTTGAACTGCAACAGTTAGTCCTGTCTGTTCGTAAATTTCTTCTTTACTTTTCCCTTGTTCAAGTAATTTTACCCCCTTGCGAGGTTCAGAACCAAAAACCTTATAGAGATTTTTTATTACTATTTTTTCCATAATATTTTCCATGACGCTCTTTTACGCCGTTCTGCTTTTTTGTACTAACGCTACATAAAAAGCACGTGAATAAATTTTGCGCTGTTAAATATTTACCACACACTTTCGCGATATATTTTATACAATAGTCCCTAAACGCTAATCATGTCAATGTTAGTGTTTTCAAAAATAGACATAAATCATTGAATTTAATTGTAAAAATAAAACCCAGATTACCCTTATATTTGTTAGGGGTAATTTATTGATTTAGTTGTCTACATCATCCTCGTTAACTAAGCACTATGTGGTTAATCATTTAGGCTTATCGTTAATTGGCTAGTTAGTAAATTTTTAGGCTTCAGAAACTGAATTAATTTGTTGTTTTTTAATTCACATGAATCAAGTGTTTTATGCAGTGATGACTTATCTTTTCATGGCTAGATTATGAATATTTATCGTACGACTACACTACCACTTTGACTCACTAACGTTATTGTTGGCTTATACTTTTGTTAAGAAGTATTACATGAGTTTTTCTGGTTTCTCTTGTCACATTAATTACGTTGATGCTCCTCGCCAAGCAAGTCACATCACGCGCCCTCTGTTTGATGGGTTATTTATGAGTGTTACCCTGTCATCGCGGGTTGTAAGCGATGACAACAAATTACAACCTTCGCCTATAGCCATTTAGAATGATTACAAAAACAGGATGATTATAGAGTCGGGATCGGATCACATTTAACATGATAGTGAAAATTCTATAACCGCAAATAATGATATTTGGTAATGCTGATAATAGCGATATTCGCCATGTGCCTAGCTTACTTGCGGTGATCCTAACGATGACGATGTTTATGTTTGTATCAGCGGCAATTATTCGTGAGAAAGCACTAGATAATACGGCGTTTTTAATTGTAACTCCGATGTCGCTATTGGATATTTTTAGAACCGCTACGCGCTGGTTTAGATTCGTTATTATTGGTATCTTTCTCGTCTATCTGTGCCTGTTTACCATTGAGTTTGTTCATTAGTACCATTGCAAAAAACCAATTTCAAACGCTGTAATTATCCATTATTATATTGATGTCATCGATTTGGTTGTCTGAATTTGTGTTCCTTTATTAAACGATGTCCATATGCGGCACAATCGGTAGAGGAAGCATTGCCTACAGCCCATTTATGCCCAGGGGCATTGTACTTAAATGAGCACAAGTAATGTCATTAGGCCACAATCAACAGTCATTATTCGGCTTTAACTGTATTTTAGCTGTATTGTTTTTTTAGCGGCAAAGAACGTTAATAAACCTTTATAAACAGCTTAAATAACGATAGTTAGGTAGCATTGATTAAATGACTGTCCTAAATCGCGGTACTTATATAATCAGGCTGCCGCTTAATCGCTACTGCCAATGAGAAGTGTAACGAGCCTTAACATCCAATAGTCAGCGATATGCCATTATATTTTAAACCGACTTAGTTGCTGTTTTAGCATATGGACTTCATGATCTAATCGGTCTCTTTCATCGAGTAATTGTAAAATTAAACCAATGCCACCCCAGTCGAGTGCCAGATCACGTTGAATGCGCGTGGCTTTTTTAACTTGATGTAAATTCTCGACACTAAATTGCCATGTTTCTATCACCTCGCCCTGCAATGGAATCGCAATACTGTGCTCCACAAGTTCAAGTAGTAAGGCTGAGCTGATATCACTGCACTCACACAGTTCATCACTACTCAACCAACAATCTTGTTCGCTTATATTAATCTGCAGCATCGTTATTTACTCCAACTGGCACGTGGGTCGAACTTATTTTTCTCTGCTAATTCAGTCCACAATTGTGTGCTTGTTTCGTCTGGTGATGTCGGGACGACTATTTTGAGTACAGCAAATAAGTCCCCATGTACTTTTTTACTGAGTAAGCCTTTTCCTTTTATACGTAATCGCTGTCCTGACTGACTATTAGCAGGGATAGTGAGCTGAATATGACCGGTTAACGTGGGCAGTTTAAGCTTGGTACCCAGCACTGCTTCCCATGGTGCTATTGGCACAACAATGCTCAAATCTCGGCCATCAACATCAAACATGGGATGAGGCACAAACCGAATTTGTAAATACAGATCGCCATTGTCGGCCTTGGTCGGTCCCGGACCGCCCTGTCCTTTCAAGCGAATACGTTCGCCATTAACAACGCCAGCAGGAATTTTAACTTTTAACGATTTAGGTTGCTCAACGATACGACCGCTAGGTTCTCGTTGTTGTAAGGTAAACTCGACTGGCTTAAGAGTATCGACCAATGTTTCTTCGAGAAACATCGGAAACTCAATTTCAATATCTTGGCCTTTTGGGGGCTGGGTTTGGCGTTGCCTATGCTGGCCACCTTGTTCAAAACCACCGTGGCTGGAACCAAAAATTGAACTAAAAAAGTCTGAAAATTCTTGATCGGTTTGAGGGTCGCTTTGCTGTTGTCCCCAATTTTGACTGGCGCCATTCGCTCCACCTTGATTGGCATAGCTATTTTGGGTTCTATTAAGATGATGATGACGTAACTCGTCATATTCGGCTCGCTTTTTAGTGTTATGCAACACCTCATAGGCTTCACCAATTTCTTTGAATTTTTCTTCTGCATCTGGATGTTTACTCACATCGGGATGATACTGCACGGCGAGTTTTTTATAAGCGACCTTTACCGCTTTATCATTCGCTTTAGGGTCTATGCCTAATACAGTGTAATAGTCTTTAAAATTCATTTTATCCCCTCACAAAAAGCAAGTTTGCAACGGATCGTTAGACAACTTTGAACCCATCTACACTAATGAGTTTAGGCCCACAGACGAACAACACGCTTGATCTTGATCAACTCTATTACAGTATAGCGAGTTTAGTTAATGCGCATTGCATGATTAATAAAACATCATCCGCTTAAATAACACTACATCAGCATAACCCTATGAAATTGATTTATATCCTAAACACTATGCCTTAACTTCATTCACAAAAGTGCCAAGCTTAGTTAACAATATAAAGCTAACTCAATGACACCATAGCAGTACTATCATCCATTTTTGAACACGATGACACCTTACACAACGGCATGAAAGCATGGTGTAATCTGCATAAATTTGATCTGTAAAATCTTCAGCGAAAATGGATAACACGCCCATCATCTCGGGCTATATATGTTGATAAATATCAATAAATTGACTTAGATTGTGCTGCTTAGTCTTGCTTAATCTTGCACTTAAATTAACTGGCACCTCGAGTGCTGCGCTTGCTATCGAGTTGCATTACGTTCTCCAACATTATATCGATGTTCACATAACAAGAGACACTGCTTCATGAACAGCCTTTATCCTCAGAGAAAATTTTTATTTTTAACTTCTATGGTGTTAATTACGCACTAATAAGTGCGGATAGATTAACCACTTAGGCTGGAATTTATAAAATTGCCTTATTGAAATCGAACAGTAAATATCATCATTGATGACAATATTCAACAATGTCACTTGTTTCACCAAATTAACTCAATATCTAACCACACAGAAATGCTTTGGGTACAATATCAGAACAGCAGTGCTACTATGGCTAATAACATAAGTAGATTATCGTTCGTCTTGGCTAGGCCACCATCATTACTGGTTAACACGTAAAGGTAACTAATGGCCTCAGCAACCGCTATATATTCGAACACAATAGCAATTTTCACTCGTATGATAGCTAAATAGATATTAACAATTCTCCAGTCATCACCAACTAGCAGGTCTATTCATGACAGCCGAAGTACTCGAAATCCAGAGCTTTATTGCTCAGTACGCCCCATTTGATCAGCTTCCAGAACAAGTGTTAATTGACGTTGCTAAAAGTGTTGAGATTTCTTATTACCGCACAGATAGCATGATTGTTAACTTTAATGACAACGTTAAAGAGCTATATATGATCCGCAGCGGAGTCGTAGAGTTATATCGCCGTAAAGGTGAACTTTATAATCGTTTAGACCAGGGTCAGTTATTTGGACAAATGGGCTTGTTAACCAATAATAAAGTGCGCTTCCCAGCCAAAGCGGTAAAAGATACGCTGGTATACTGTATTCCTGAGTCGGTATTCAATGATTTGTGCGAGAATTATGATGATTTTGCTGATTTTGTTGAAGCTGAGGATTCCACCCGTTTAAAACAAGCGGTAAAAGGAAAAACCGATGATGCTAATGCACTGACCACTTCCAAAGTAAAAACCTTAGTCACCAGAGAGCCTGTGGTTCTGTCCTGTAATAGCAGCATACAAGCTGTGGCCAAAATCATGGCCGAAGAGAATATATCTGCGGTATTAATTAATGACCCAGATATAGATGATCAACAAGATAGCAGTTTCGTTGGTATTATTACCGAACATGATCTCTGCGCTAAGGTCATTGCAGCCGGGGTAAGTGTTGATAATCCTATTTCACAAGTCATGTCGACCGATTTAATTTCGCTGGATCACAACGCGTATATTTTTGAAGCGATGTTGCTTATGCTGCGCAACAATATTGATCATCTGCCCATTCTAAAAAATAAGAAACCGATTGGTCTGATTGAAGTTGCGGATATCATTCGCTACGAATCGCAAAATAGTTTGTTATTTGTAAGCAGTATCTTCCAGCAAAAAAGTAGCGAAGATTTAGTGCTGCTTTCTGCGGAGTTAAAAAACTGTTTTGTACGCATGGTTAACGAAGACGCTAATTCACACATGGTCGGACGGGCAATGTCTGAAATCGGTCGTAACTTTAAACAGCGTTTATTAGAACTTGCAGAAGAAAAGTTCGGCCCGCCACCTGTTCCATATTGCTTCTTAGCTCTGGGTTCGATGGCTCGAGATGAACAGCTAATGGTGACCGATCAGGATAATGCTATTATCCTGGATAATAGCTATAACGTTGCGTTGCATGGAGCATATTTTGAAAAATTAGCAGATTTTGTTTGTGATGGTTTAGCTGCCTGCGGGTACAGTTACTGCACCGGTGATATTATGGCAAGTAACCCTGAATACCGTAAAACACGCGAACAATGGGAAGAATGTTTCGGTGACTGGATAGAAAACCCCAACCCTCAAGCCTTATTAAACTGCTCTATTTTCTTTGATCTTACGGGGGTTTATGGTCGCATAAAATGGGCCGAACAACTCAATGCCTTTATCTTAAGTAAAGCCAAGAAAAACAACCGCTTTTTAGCCTGTTTAGCACACAATGCCCTCAACCGAAAACCACCTCTGGGATTCTTTAAAGATTTTGTGATGGAAAAAGATGGTCGTCATAATAACTCTATCAATTTAAAACGTCGTGGTACTGCGCCATTGGCCGATTTGATCCGAGTGCATGCCCTTGCCATCGGCTCACAATCACAAAACTCATTTGAACGTTTAGAAGACATTATCGATTCGGGTATTCTGCCCACATCCAAGGGCGAAGATTTACAACATGCCATGGAGCTTATTTCTTTGGTTCGTTTGCGTCATCAGTCAACAGACATAGAGTCTGGGATTGAGCCTGATAATAATATTGAACCCGAAAGTATGTCTGATTTTGAAAGACGCAACCTTAAAGATGCTTTTTTAGTGTTAAGCAATGCGCAAAACTTTTTAAAATATCGCTACAGTTCTAACAAACTTTAAAGGTTAACTCATGACTAATTTCAGCGACCAGGAGATTTTAAACTGGCAAGCCTTTCTAGAATTAAAAGCCAATAACAGTAAAGATAAACGCCTGCATGATTTTTATCATGCAGGTACTTATCACAATGAAACACCATTAAGTGATATTGAGTTTGTCGCATTGGATTTTGAAACTACCGGTTTAGATTCACAGCAAAACAGCATCATTAGTATTGGGCTAGTACCATTTAATTTACAGCGAATTTTTTGTAGTAAAGCAAAAAAATGGTATCTCAACCCTATCGATAAATTACAAGAAAACTCAATTATTATTCACGGTATTACCCACTCAGATTTACAAGGTGCGCCAGATTTGTTGTTGATTTTGGAGCAGCTTTTAAATGAATTGGCAGGAAAAGTTGTGGTGGTGCATTATCGGCATATTGAGCGTGATTTTCTTGACCACACTTTACGCATGTTGATTAATGAAGGTATTGTGTTTCCGGTTATCGATACCATGCAGATTGAGGCTAATGTGCAACGGGCGAAGTCACAAGGGTTGCTTAATTTATTTAAAAGAAAGCGCACAGAATCAATTCGGCTTGCTAATAGCCGTGAACGTTATCACTTACCTGCTTATGCACCCCATGATGCGTTAACCGATGCAATTGCCACCGCAGAGTTACTGCAGGCTCAAATTAAATATCATTTTAGTCCAGACACTGCGATTGACAAATTATGGTTGTAATGTGCTTTGATTGAACAAAAATTATGCTTAAAAAAAAAGCCGATGAATCAATCATCGGCTTTTTTGTAGCAAATAAAAACTAGTTTTTATTATGTTTTTCAGTGCGCATGCCCATCAACAAACTGACACACATTACCAATAAAATAATGGTAAAGGGTAAGGCCGTCGAAATGGCACCTGCTTGTAATGCCTCAATCGCCTGAGTGCCACCAACCCAGAGTAATACCGCTGCGATAGCACCCTCAATTGTAGCCCAAAAAATACGTTGTGGGATCGGCGCATCAATTTTACCACCGGCAGTAATACTGTCTATCACCAACGACCCGGAATCGGAAGAGGTAATAAAGAAAACCAGTACCAGTAGCACAGCTATCATTGATAAAATATTGCCTAATGGCAGTGCATCAAACATCTGGAACATAGCAAGCGGAACGTCCGTTAGTCCTTCACTGCCTAATATGCCGACTTCATTGACAACTTGGTCAATAGCGACACCACCAAATACTGACATCCATAAGATAGTCACTGATGTTGGTATAATTAATACTGCGGTAAGAAATTCACGTACCGTACGGCCACGAGAAATACGAGCAATAAACATACCCACAAATGGAGACCATGAAATCCACCATGCCCAATAAAACACGGTCCAGCCGTGCATCCAAGCTTCATCTTCACGACCAATTGGATTACTCAAGGGAATGATATTCTTAACATAACCCATTACTGTGGTAGGAATAGTGCCCATAGAAACAGCAGCGGTCACAAGCGCAACAAAGACAACTAAAACAACAGCAAGTAACATATTGACGTTACTGATTACTTTAACACCACCTTCAAGCCCGCGTACCACAGAGACAATAGCCAGCATGGTCACTACAACAATAATAGTGATTTGCAAGGATAGGTCACCTTCAATACCAAACACGTGCTGGAAACCACCCGCAGCTTGTTGAGCACCTAAACCGAGTGATGTTGCCAAACCAAATAATGTGGCGATTACAGCTAAAACATCAATCACATGTCCGGGCCAACCCCAGGTACGGTCGCCTAATATAGGATAAAAAGCAGAACGTATGGAAAGCGGTAAGCCTTTGTTGTACGCAAAGAAAGATAACGATAAGGCGACTACGCCATAAACCGCCCAAGGGTGTAATCCCCAATGGAACATAGTTGCACCCAGTGCAAGCTCTGCTGCTGCCGGGGTATTGGCGACCACATTCAGTGGTGTTTCATACCAGCCGGTGTAATACGCTAACGGTTCTGCAACGCCCCAAAACATCAAACCAATACCCATACCTGCAGCAAAAAGCATCGCTATCCAGGAAAGTCTTGAATGATCGGCTTTTGCGCCGTCACCACCTAGGCGAATTTTACCATAAGGTGAAACAATTAATGCCAGACAGAAGATCACAAATAGATTCATAGACCACATAAAGAGGCCGTCAAATGCACTTATTATCTGCCATTTCATACCATCTAAAAATTCTTTTGATGTTGCCGGGTCGATAATTAAAATGGCAATTAAAAAAATAGCGATTAAGCCTGCACTCGTTCCAAATACAGGGTTATGTATATCAAAACCCCATTTTTGAATGTTATCTTGCCCGACAGTATAATCGGAGTTATCTATACTGTATTTGTCCTTATTTATCTTCATAAAACCTCAATTAGAGCCGCCTTGCCCTATTAAATTGATACTCGATTGCATCTTCAGGCAAAGATTTTAACAAAATCGGCTCGTGATTTCAGGCTTATTTCAAAATCAGGTTAATTTAAAAATAAAAAACATATAAATAATCATATATTTATATATCACATTCTGTATTTTCGCTTCACCAAACACGAACATAAATAACAGCTATTAACAGGCTAATTTTGCGATCACTTTTGTTGCAGTTTTTAGCCTTAAACAGAAAAGCCTAAATATTTAACTAAGCTAGCCTTTAAAGACTAATAAGTTAAAGATAATGTTTTTACCGATATGAATAAACGGTATGTTTATGGGCGGTTTCTACAAGGTAATAATTTTAGCTTACTTGATTTTTTATGCTGGTAATGTTGATTGTTAATAACGCACAACAAGTGAATTTAGATTGCTGTTCATGTTAGAAATTAGTCAATGAAAGAAAAACATGATTCCCCTGTGTTAAGTTTCGTTGGCTACATACTCATAAAATCATAAAAATTAGCCGGATAGAGCTAATTATTTATGACTCTTCGGCCTTGTAACCAATTCTAAATCCTCCCCAATGTTTGCCGTTAACATAAATTGGAGCAGAGAGATCATGCATCACCTCACCGGTATCACGCTTATATGTTTGCAGTAAAAAACTTTCAGTATTGTTGCCGCATCGCTTTCCTGTAGGGTCATTAAAAATGCGTTTGGTGCGATTACCAGCAAGATCTTGCTCCCGGTTTCCGCTTAAAGGCTGAGAAAATTTGATATTGTGGGTAGGGAAATACCCTCTTACATCTACAGCTCCGGCATAAATAATATCGGTATTATTTTTTAAAATGGCCTCTTGAATGCTAGGTAAATTGGAGTCAGTAAAACGGTCAAAACCAGTGGTAAATTTTTGAGGGTCGGTTTTAGGGATTGGCTGGTAATTTGAGTCAAATAATTGGGCTTGTGTGAGTGAACCTTTTAACAGAGCATTTTCAAAAATCGCTCCGACATCAGCCGCAGCATTGAGTGCGACATTAGCGATAATTGCGTGTTTATCCGATAAATCGAAACTTTGTAAATGACGAAATATCTGTTCGGCAAAGCCACTAAGCTCAAGAACTCGATCTGAAGCTTCTATTAAATCGGTATCAACTTTGAGTATAGAGGCCCCTATTCCTTCAATATTGGCACCTATGCCATTGGTGTTATCAACGGTAAAACCTACAGTTTGATCCATTTGCAGCATTTCGCTTGCTGCATCGGCCATGCTTTCTTGGCTTGCCTTTGTAAGAATATAAATCTCATTCATACGCTGTGAGAGTTTTCCCCCCATGTCACTGACTCGTTGCATTGCTTGTACAGATTGAATGCTATTTTCACCAATTTCTGACAGCAATGATTCTATACCTTGCGTTGCTTCAGCCGTTTTATGTGCCAGATTACGAACTTCATCGGCAACCACGGCAAATCCTCTGCCTTGTTCACCAGCTCTAGCCGCTTCAATTGCAGCATTGAGTGCCAACATATTGGTTTGATCAGATAGTTTATTAATAGTGTCGGTGATACTGCTTATAGCGTTTGCTTTGTTGTTAAGTTCTATTAATAACACTGCAGTTGATTCAATTTCAGTAGACAAGCTGCGTTGTTGTTCATCAACTTGTTTTATTTCTTTGGCGTAGCTTGAAGCTTGGGTATTTGCCTCTTCAACCAGTAAACGTACTTTGGCTGATTGGCCTAACAGTTGTTGAGCACCTTGCTCTAAATTACCCGCACGCTCTGATATTTCTTGAACATGCTTAACTTGCAAACCCATTGCATGTGCTAGGTTTTCAATAAAAAATGACACTTCAGCCCCACCAATAGCAATTCGAGTGGCGGCTTTGCTGATACCACTCGCAACATGCTCATCTTGTTGAGATGACTCAAGGATTTCTGGGCTTATTTGTTTTTTGTGGGTAAGCAGTAGCGTGGCTACGGACGCGAGTGCGATCAATAATGCATACAGCCAAGGAGGTAAGGTTAAATAACTCAGCAGTACAGTGATGGCAAATACCACTAAACCATTAATCAAAATCATTCTATTTAGCATGAATACTCCAATCCATTTTTACTCAGATTAGCACTCTCTATGTCATTGTTGGCTATCGACTTTGGTCTAAGCGTTAATCGTCATCTCAACCGATGCGTTTAAACCGTATCAATGACGTAATCGAGCCATTGCATGATCTTGTTATTGCACATTATTTTCATAGATTGTTTTTCAACAAGCATTGCGTGACCGATTCAAGTATTTGAGTGAAGTTTACCTATGCAACAATTTGACATAACAGTCAGTACTAATACCTAAAGCAGCACGAATGAAACGTTTTTTATTATCAATAGAGCACATAAATAACATGTCGATTTACCGCAAAAAACCAACGATTAGTTAAGAAAAAGTCTCTTCACATTTGAATTAGATAAAGCGTTAGTGACTACATCAATTAAGTACAAATGTAGTTTATAGATTTTAAACGTCAGATTTTAAACGTCAGATTTTACACGTTAAGCATTAGACAGCATTGAGTGTTTGCAACTTCTTGTCACCTTTTAGACTAAATGGTCTGATCATTCAGCTTGTTTTTGGAAGGAACGGTTATGTTGTACACTGAATCAATGGAGCAGTTACTCATATCGTACAAAACAGCAAAGGTAATATGATTTACTCTTATCGAGGTCTATTTTTAATGCTTTGGCACTGCAAAGCTGCATAAAATTTATGCAGCCTCATGTTTATTATTGATGTAGTGATAATTTGCTACTTCCAGCGCCCGCTTGACCAAATAGAGAATAACAACCAAATCCCACCGACGGCAGCACTCAGAAATCCAAGTATGCCAAATAACGGCAAACCAAATAAAGTTGGTCCTCCATCAACTGTCATCACAATAGACGATCCAATAATCATAGCCGCTACCACATTGCCAATGGCAACTCGACTAGCAGCACGATCAAGTTGATTGCCAAAGGCTTTTAGTCTTGTGACATCAATATGCAGCTGAAATCTACCGCTACGGGCTGAACGTAAAAGTTGTTGTAAGTCTTGCGGTAATCCACTTAACAATTCACCGGTATCGACAATGGCTTGCCAACCTCTTTTAGCCAATGCGTCTGGTGCGTATCGTTCTAACATTAACTGGTGTAATAATGGTTTTGCTTCAGACACCATATTAAAGTCAGGATCTAATTGCAGGGCAACACCTTCAAGCGCAATTAATGCTTTGATCAATATAATAATATCAGGAGGTAAGCTGAGGCCATATTCTCTAAGCAGTGATATCAGTTCAGTCAACATCATGCTCAAATGGAAACTTTTTAACGAAACGCCATGATACTTATCAACAAATTCTTCTACTTCAAAAGTAAGATTCTCACAATTGAGCGGAGGATCGCCAGCCCAAGTCAGTAATACATCAACAACACGAGAAGCATCCAATTCAACCATGCTATGTAAAAGTTGCACCACTTGATGGCGGCGTTCGAAAGACAATCGTCCCACCATGCCAAAGTCAATAAATGCGATTCGATTTTCAGGCAGATAAAAAATATTACCTTGATGGGGATCCGCATGATAAAAACCATCAATTAAAATCATTTTCAACGCAGCTTGACCACCATACTTAGCTAACAGCTTCCTATCTAATCCAGCCTGCTCCACTGCTGCTATATTCCGTCCAGAAATACCATCAATAAACTGTTGAACATTGACGCGTTCACTGCACCACGACCAATACACTTTTGGAATAACGATGTTAAGGTTACTTTTGAAATTGTTTGCCACCCTTTCAGCATTACGACACTCGGCCAATAAATCCAGTTCCCGCCGTAGAGAATGGGTAAATTGACGGACCACCTCACGAGGCCTAAAACGGCGTAGTGTCGGTGACTCTGACTCCATCACCTCTGCAATACGGGCAAGTAAACGTAGATCAGCTTCCATAACAGGTCTTATGCCTGGCCTGCGAACCTTAATAATGACTTCAGCACCATCGTGTAGGCGAGCCCGATGAACTTGGGCAATCGATGCGGCAGCAAAAGGGGTTGGATTAAATTCGGCAAAAGCCTGTTGCGGACTACAACCTAAGTCTTCCTGTAACTGTTTACAGATTAATTCAAATGATACCGGCGGCGCATGATTCTGCAATTTTTCAAATTCAGCAGTCCACTCTGGTGGAAATAGGTCTGAACGCGTAGCAAGGATCTGTCCTAGTTTGATAAAGGTTGGTCCCATTTCTGCTAGTGCATGGCAAAACCTAACCGGTGATTCTAACTGGGTTATTTCAGCTGCATGCTTCCAATGCAGAGCCTTACCGGCGACATTAAACACATTAGCAAGGCCAAGCCTGCGCAACACATCGCCGAAGCCATAACGAATTAAAACCGAAGCAAGCTCATTCAGTCGGCCAATATCTCGCGCGGTACCTAACGTTTCCCAAAGCATGCTTCACCCATTATTGACTCTTATTTGAGTTGGAATTAGATGTTGATTTCTCATCCAATTTTTGTGCAAAAGCATCAAGAAAACCTGCTGCCGCATAAGCGAGGTTACTTGTTATTTTAGCTGCAGAATCGACTCCAGCAGTCACTGTATCGTTTAACCGTTCACTGAATTGTTGGTTTAACAATATTGAAATTTCAGTTACTTTCTGGCCGACGGCGGTGCCACTTACTCGACCATGACGAGCCAAATCATTTAAAGTAACGGATACCGCCTCATTAGCCTCTTTTGCCACGTCTTTTAACGTCTCTAAATACATAGCTTCAAGTTCACTAAGGTCATTAATGGTGCGCTGTAAATCTTGTTTACTAAAGGTGTTAACATGCGAACTGGCTTCTTCAACAGCTAATTTGGATGCATCTACGGCAGAACATAAGGCATCCTCAAGCCCAGCAACCGCCTTAGTGAGCTGGTGGGATTGACCATCACGACTATGTATAACTGCACCTAAACCGGCACCTTTAATCACGCAGCGTGCAATCTGTGAGAGCTCATTGAGGTCCAATTTGCCTTCACTCAATGCTTTAAGAGTAATGCACCGAACGGTGTCCCGAATATCCTTATCTGCCTCAACCGCCTCTTTAATGTCTCCTTCGAGATTGTCACGATGTTTATTGGTATCACTTTTAGCTTTACTCATATTGATTCACCTATAAAACGTCAGGCTGCTAGGACAATCCAAACATTATCGGTCTATTAATGCTGCTATTTTACCTTTTTGCTAACCCACCTTGGCTAAGTAGAGCTGAAAGAATCTGATACATAACAGCAAATAAAAATAACACTTACCTAATAAATCTAAGTCAAATGTGTCGATGAAACCTTGATGCACCTCAAAGATGTCGTAAATAACGGACAATAATCACACAACCCTGAAACCTCACTTTTTTAATTTTTATATTTATGTGAATGTTAAAAATCTAAATCCATTAAATGTCCGAAGCGGTCGAGAAGACGAACTGGAGTATTTTAAGATTAGCAACAATTCAAACACTTACTATTGCGTTGAGAACTCATTAAGCGATTGGATTATAAGATATTTTTAATAGCGTCAATTATGATACTCAGTTGAATTAAACTGAGTTCTAAGTGTATCAATGACCTCATCGACATATGGAATAACATCATCAATGCAGGTTTAATGGTCAATAGCCCTAAGCTGATACGATATTATTTTGGATAAAAATTATCCTAACGCCGTTACTAAGTGATCTATCAATTTTCTAATCCGAGCTGTTAAATGACGTGCAGAAGGATATACAGCGTATAAGTTAAATACGCTAACCATCTTATCGTCAAACAACAATACCAACTCACCACTTTTAAGAAAGGGTTCAACGGTGTACAGCGGACAACGACCAATACCTAAACCTCCAACGGCCATATGCGCGACCGCCCGAGGCGAATTTGCCGTAAAAGACCCATTTACCCGATATTTTTGTTCTGTGCCAGCAACCGTAAAGGCCCAATGCTCCGGATCTGCTGACGATGATTGTAATAAACAATTATGTGTTGATAAATCGCTAGGATGTAATGGTTCACCATGTGTATTGATATATTCCGGTGATGCAAACACCACTAATCGCATAGTAAGCAACTTACGAGCAATAAGCGTAGAATTTTGCAGTGGACCAAAACGAATGGCGAGATCAAAACCTTCGTCAAGTATATCGACATGCTGATCGGACAGATGCAGATTGATAGACACTTTAGGGTGTGCAATTTGAAAAGGTCGAATCGCTTCTACCAATTCCCTTGACCCAAATCCTGTTGGCGCAGTAATACGAATAGGCCCAGCAAGTTCGGATTGACGCTCTTGAACTAAACCTTCTAACTCATCAAATTGATCAATTATAAACACGCAGCGTTCAAAATACGCGAGTCCTGTATCACTCAAAGTGACACGTCTAGTTGTACGATGAATAAGTTGCGCACCTAAACGGGCCTCTAACTGTCGCACATGCTTGCTGGCCAAATTAGTACTAATACCTAGCTGTTTTGCCCCCGCCGTAAACGATTTTTGCCCCGCGACCGCAACAAAAATACGCATACTATCAATTGTATCCATAGATGATCCTCACATGAGTAATGACCATTAATAACAGCCATTAATATTATATCCATAATAGAGATAATGTTTCAATAAAACAGGTCATTGTATTTATACCGTGTGAACTTTATTCTTTTCTCACGCACAAATCATTCAACCCTTAAAGGAACACATCATGTCTAATGCCATTAAAATTCACAGTTTCCCACTTTCAGGTCATGCTCATCGCGTGCAGCTATTTGCGAGTGTCGCGGGGATTGCGCACAACATTATCCACGTAGATCTTCCTGCTGGGGAGCATAAACAAGCACCGTTTCTTACCCTTAACCCTTTGGGTTTGGTCCCTGTTATTGAAGACGGTGATGCAGTTGTTCACGACTCAATTTCAATCCTCATTTATCTGGCTCGTAAATATGCGCCTTCGTTTATCCCTCAAGATCTGCAACATGAAGCAGAAATGCATCGTTTTCTTGCGATGTCAGCGGGCGAAATCTCTTATGGCGTAGGCGCAGCGAGATTAATTAATGTTTTTAATTCACCATCAGATCCGGTGTTTGCTAAAGCCACAGCAGAAAAAGCGTTAACAAAATTAGAAGCACAACTTATCGACCAAGATTATCTGGTCGCAAATAAAATCAGCTTAGCTGACTTTGCTATATACAGTTACGTTGCTCATGCACCTGAAGGCGATGTGTCATTAGCACCTTACCCAAATGTACGTCGCTGGTTAACAAACATTGAAGGGTTGAGAGGATTTGTTGCTATGCCAGCAACCAAAGCTGGATTAGTAGCATAAGACGACTAGCTCTTGGCAGCTCGCACATCCACTGCGGATTTTTGGTACCGATGAATTTGTGAGCCAGTCGTAGGGCCTGTTGATTTATTCAATATCCAGTGCCACCGAAATCCCGCTAAGAGATGCCTATTATGCAAAACCAAACTCGCGATAAGACCCATCAAAAATCAGCTTTATCGCCATTTCATCCTGGTGAACAGAATATTCAGGATCGTGTTGGTAAACGCGCTGTGATGGAGAGTTTTGGACAACGCGCAATACGTCCATACATTCCAGAACAACATCGTGAGTTTTATCAACAACTGCCCTTTATTGTTGCTGGCAGTGTTGACCAACAAGGTTGGCCTTGGGCATCGATACTTTCGGGATATCCAGGATTTATAACATCACCAGACTCAACAACATTAACGATTAACGCATCGGCAATAGCTGGAGACCCTATCGCACCACAACTAAAAAATGATGGTAGTCCTTTAGGTTTACTTGGTATTGAAATGCACTCTCGTCGTCGTAATCGTGTAAATGGCCGGGTTCATAAAATCAATCCTACTCATTTTTCAATATCTGTCGATCAATCTTTTGGCAATTGTCCGCAATATATACAAAGCCGCAGTATTCAATTTAATAAACAATCTCACGTCACTAATCCGGCCTCTAACATAGAAGAATTTACGGTATTGAGTCATGATGTTAGTAAGATAATCCGTGATGCTGATACCTTTTTTGTGTCCAGTTATGTGCCAGCTAAAGAACACCCTGAACATGAAGGTGTCGACATTTCACACCGTGGAGGACGGCCTGGTTTTGTGAAAGTAGACGGCAATACACTGACTATTCCTGATTATTCAGGCAACAATTTTTTTAACACTCTCGGTAACTTTTTGGTTAACCCTAAAGCAGGCTTGGTATTTATCGACTTTTCGACTGGTGACTTATTTATGTTAACCGGCACTGTCGAATTATTATGGGAAGACACTCCAGAAGTCAGCGCTTTTAAAGGTGCTGAACGAGCATGGCGTTTCACTCTCAGCCACGGAGTGACATTAAGGAATGCACTACCCTTTCGCGCATCGTTTACTGCGTATTCACCAAATACTTTAATGGCTGGTGATTGGGAACAAGCACATGCTTCACTGGCAGCTGAAGCCACAAGAGAATCGTGGTTATCTTATACAGTCAAACGTATTGAAAATGAGAGTAGTGTTATTCGTTCATTTTATGTAGAACCAAAAGACAACACCCCGTTAGTGTCTTCAAAAGCGGGGCAGTTTTTAACGGTGCGCCTTACCCCACCCAATGCAAACACAGCCGTGATAAGAACTTATACCGTATCATCAACACCAGACGACATGTATTACCGCATTTCAGTTAAACGAGAAGCTAATGGCACTATTTCGCAATGCTTACACGATAATGTGCGCGTCGGCGATGTTATTGAAGCTAAAGCTCCTTCGGGTAATTTTTATATTGATGCAGCAGAAAAGCGCCCGGCCGTATTAATCGGCGCAGGCGTAGGGATTACGCCGATGATTTCGATGACCTCGCATATCCTAAATGAAGCTGAGCGTACCCGTCATTTAAGACCATTGACCATATTACACGCCGCCAAAACGACCCAACAACGCGCTTTTACACAAAACTTCCGTGATGCTGAAATAAAATCTAATGGTAAAATTCGATACTATTCAATTATCACTCAACCTAATGAGCAGGAAAAAATAGGCATTGATTTTAATGCAATCGACCACATTACCGCCGATACACTTCGGCAAATATTAGCACTAGACGATTATGATTTTTACTTATGTGGTCCACCTGCGTTTATGCAAGCACTCTATGATGAAATACGCAGTTTAGGAGTACGTGATGCACGTATTTTTGCCGAAGCGTTTGGGCCTGCGGCACTTATTCGCCAAATCGATAATGAATCAATGTTACTTGAAGAAAAAATGTTACTTGAAGCAAAAAAGTCACTTGCAGCAGAAAACGAAGCCGATGAAGCCGTCATCAAATTTGTTAAGTCTGGTTTTGAACAAAGATGGAACGCAAATGATGCGACACTTTTAGAAACAGCAGAAAACCATGGGCTCACGCCTAACTTCAGTTGCCGTAACGGAACTTGCGGCACGTGCGCAGTAAGACTGCTAAAAGGATCAATCACTTATCGAACTAAGCCAGTGGTCACTCCAACCGAAGGTGAGGTATTGCTTTGTTGTGCGGTTCCTAAAAAACAATCATCACACAGCAATTTAAATGAAATAAGCATCGTCGAAATCGATTTATAAGCGTTGTAACACATAACGATACCGCCATTGATGAATGAACGTTATGAAAATAAAACCACAACGGCCTGCTTTCACCGCAGTATCCACTTGCCAAAAGATAGCACGCCATAATATACCGCTACAGCAACGGTATTATGGTGTGCTTCTGGTATTTGATTTCATTTGCTCACCTAAAGTCATGTACGAGGCAATAATATTACCTCTATTTAGGTGGCTAAAATACCATGTCACTACACAATTAGTTGCCGTACTTCTTCATGTAGAGGGCCATGATTTTTTATTTGTAGGTTCCTCTTATTGGGTAATTGTTTTGTGGATTACGGATAAAACCTAAACCCATAATCATTGACTTCAGCTCTGGGCGAGAGAAAGGAACATTCGATATATCAATAATTTGTGCCTGTTTTTTATCATTAATAATAAACAATCCGGGTTCGGCAAAAGGTCGGTCAGTTTCTTCCGGCGAGCGAGGATTTGAAATATACACCCCGATTTGTTGCATTTGTTCAATACTTAAGCCGTACGCCACATCAAATAAAGGCTTAACCAGCTCCATTTGAGCCATCGCTTTTTCTATGGGATCGGCGGATACAGCTACAACATCAACACCTAACTTCTTGAATTCAGGCAACAGCTCGTTCAACGTCGATAGATATTGAGTACAAATGGGACAGTGCTTACCGCGATAAACAACCACCATACGCCAATCGCAGCCCTCTGCCGGAACAGCCGTAAGATTAATTTCACCACCACCAAGCAGCGCTAGAGTGATGTCTGGAAAGGTTTGTCCTGCTACTAATTTAGATGAGTTCATGTTTATTCCAATGTTTTGTAGTGAATATTATAAAAACAAAATAATGCCAAGGTGTCAATATTTCATAGTGATCGTTACAAAATTATATTGCTAATATAGACAACTTCCTAGAGCATAATCATTACCTTACCGAGGTTAATGGGTTTTAATTAATTGAATTATGTATCATTTGATACTAAAATAAATCATTAAATCCACAGCGTTGAGGTATCCGATATGATTCAAAATAAGGCTGGTAGGCCACGCGCTTTTGATCGTAGCGAAGCACTTTTGTCCGCCATGCATGTTTTCTGGAAACAAGGATATGATGCCGCCTCCATTAAAGATTTAACCCAAGCAATGGGTATTAACAGCCCTAGCCTTTACTCGGTTTTTGGTGACAAACGTAAACTCTATTTAGAAGCTATAAACTGCTACGCCACAATTGATGCATGCGCACCATTAGTAGCCTTTGAAACAGAACCCGATATTAACCAAGCTGTCCGCTCGTTCATGATTGCAGTGATTGATTACAGTACTGCAAATGGTAGCGGCGCAAAAGGCTGCTTTCTCAGCTCCAGCGTTGCCACAAGTGCTGGCGAGGTCGAGGGAGCACAAGAACTATTACAAAGAGCAGTATTAGATACCGATGCGCGATTATCGCGACGCTTTGAGCTAGAAAAAGCAAGAGGTGTTTTACCTGCCAATTTTCCATCATTAGCACGTGCAAAGCTTATGTTTGATATTCGACAGGGCTATGTATTTCGTGCCCGCGCGGGATTCGAATCAGAAAGTATGAAACAAGATGTCGAGTATAGAGTGCACATGATATTAGCAAGCCCTTGATTGTATCAAAACAAAATTGCCAGCCAATTTGAAGCAACAACCTAATCCAAAGCGCCTGCATAAATGTTTATCTTTCATTCATGAAAGTAAATCCAGCCACCATTTAAGCTTCATCGGAACGCTTAATTTAGTCGACACCTTTGAAGAGTATTTAAAGGTCTGTGTGTCTCAGGCCCGCGAGGTTCTTGTGTAATGGTCTAATGAATCTGATGGGAGTCTTTCATCAACACAAAAAAGCTTCATCATGTCTGATAAAGCTTTATCGTTAAATGTTGAAAACAGATAGATTGTTTTTATAAAGGGTACCCCTTGGGTTCAAAGTCATCGTATTAAATATTAAATTAGTCTCCTAGTTTCAATTAATTGCAGCAATTTCAAGAAGAAAAAACTGCAATGACTAACTGATATTGACTATATTTTCATATTGAAATAGATAACTTACTCCAAGAACACTTTTTAAACAAACAACCTAAACACGACAACCAAACACCTCATAGAGAGGTAATAATGTTATCTATCATTATGGCCATAATGAGTATGCAGATTTTGCTCATGTTCAAGATCGAAAGGCACTGATGGATCGTACGTGGGAGCATCTTTCACTTGCTGCTGCGTCATATCAACATAAATTTTAGAGGTAGGCCAACTCACCTCTTTAATCGATTTGGGCGCAATCAAAACCAGATGACCCAACCACCAATTACTGGTGTTAATAATCAAATAACGAATAGCCCAAGTGTCGATATCTATTAACATACCTTGCAAATGACCCAATTCACCGTCTATGGCATCAAGGTGATAACCCGCCACGGCATGACTGCTGCGTAGATGATGATCATTATCCCGTGATAGTGCTGCCTCAACATCTGCGGACATCTCTGGGTTATCTAAGTTATCTGGCTTTGGCGCGACACTATAATAACCCGTTGCCATCATGTTAGGACTGGGCTCACTTCCCCAAATACCAGTGTTACCCCAGTATTGTGAGTAACCATAATATTCCATATGATCGACCTCATGCTGCCTAGAGACTGGTTTCTCGCTATCGATGTCAGGGCTGTTTTTTACCTGCTCTCTTGAGATTGTGACAGCAAGCGTCTTTTGTTCCTGATTAAATTCTTTGATTGATATGGGTGAAAGCAATATTTTTTTGCTTGATAACCAAGAACCCGTTTCGACTACCAAATATCTAATCACCCAATGCTTGTCATCAAAATAAAAATCTTTGGTTAATCCAATATCGCCATCAGAGGCGTGAATAGATAAATTTTGTAAATCATTCAATGTATGTAACATGATGTATTTGCTCCAGATTAAAGATGGCAAACAATAAATCATTGCTTTCCTAATAGAGTGGATGTCTATCAGCTTGCACCAAATTTTCTATTCAATCTGTTCGGTGTCGCACCGATGGAGCATGAATAATAGTTTAATCTGGAGTTATCTATAAACTTTTAAGGTGAACGAGCATGACTGACATAGAAAAATTAGAGTTAGCGGCCCATCGCAGCGATATCATCGAAGACGTCAACAATTTGATTGAGAAATATCGCGCTATTTTTGGATGGGATGTACCCGATATCGATGAAAAAGTGGCAAACAGATTAATTTTGGATGAAGTTCGTCAGGCGCTTGATGATATTCAAAATGATTAAATTGTAAATATCAGTCAAAGCACTTCAACATGTGAGTTTAGGTCGACGAAAAATCAGATGTTAAATGCATTTTGCATCAGACTGCACATAAGCTTAAAGCACATAAACTTAACTAACTCCGGCGGCAAAAGCCGAATGTATAGCCACTAGAAAAATGGCTTTTGCAATCACTTTGCTGCTCAGCCCTTTTATGCCATCCATCTTCACAAAACTGCAGCCTTAGCAGCTGACTTGCGGCCTAAACGTAATCGCTGTAGGCCGTTGTTTAGTCTCTTTCCTATGAGCGAAACGCAGCTTTGCAAAGGTCTTTTTACTATCTCCCCCCCCCAACTAAATATCCTGTCGATGAGTATAAATACAACTCATAAATACAACTCAACATGCAATGCCTTTTGAACCAAAAATAATGGTTCCACTCGCCTGCTGTGATCGCAAATCACGCTAAACAAGGCATTTTAACCCTCTCGATTCAACAAACTCTGTTATATTGATAACAAGATTACTTAAGTATTATGTAATATTGAATAAAATCAATATCATAAGAAAGATCATAGCAAGTAGTGAATGTCTCACTTTAATATATTGAAAGGTTATCAATGATTGACCCAAATGAGAACGCATTACTTAAAGCATTACCTGAAGCGACAAAACAGCGCTTATTTCCACAGTTAAAGATAATAAAACTGCCCTTAGGTAAAGTTATTTATGAAGCTGGTCAAAACCTTGAAAATGTCTATTTTCCCATTGATAGTATTGTCTCTTTACTGAATGTTCTCGAAGATGGCGCATCGGCAGAAATATCTGTTGTCGGCAATGAAGGTTTAGTGGGCATTGCCGTGTTTATGGGGGGAGAAAGCACCATAAATCGCGCCATAGTTCAAAGCGCAGGCCGAGCCTATAAATTGTCCGCATCAGTATTGTTCGATGAATTTAACGACAATCAAAACCTTCGCGAACTGTTGTTACGTTACACTCAAGCACTGATGGCACAAATGGCGCAGACGGCAATATGTAACAGGCACCATTCTATCGACCAGCAACTTTGTCGTTGGCTGCTGCTATCACTTGATAGACTGGCTAGCAACAATCTCACAATGACCCAAGAGTTGATCGCCAACATGTTAGGAGTCAGACGAGAAGGCGTAACTGAAGCCGCCGGTAAACTGCAAAAACTTGGGGTAATCAACTATAAGCGCGGTCAAATTACCGTGACCAACAGACAAAAACTCGAAACGCTGTGCTGCGAATGTTATGCCGTGGTAAAAACAGAAACCGATAGACTAGAAACCTATTAACTAATCATCTATTAACTAATCATCTATTAACTAAATTATCTATTAACTAAATCATCTATGCCAAGCTACCCCTCATTGGTGGCTTGACATGGTATATTTGGCCATCTTGTCGTTTATAACAAATCATTCCAAACATTAAAAACAATGACGTCATGCCCTTTCTATATCCTCCCAAGCAAGATTAATCGGCTTCACAGCTAGACGCTTAAAGTGCTATGAATTAATTTCATTCAAACTCAGCGCTGTGAAACCATAGCATTGTTAAACCACAGCATTGTCAAACCATAGCATTGTCAAACCACAGCCACCTAACCCATCGATTTAGTTAAACTCTCGATAACTATGCCGCTATCTTAGATAACTAAGCTCGTTCGCCATCTTATGCCGTTGCCATATAGGGTATTGCTTGTGAAATATTAATATTTTCAGTTTGCTAGCCCCTAGCTGTGCAACCGTTACACCGGTGCTGCCATCGAAATGGTGCGAACCAGCTTCTTATTAACGAACTGCTGAATGCCCATTTCGCCGAGTTCGCGGCCATAACCGGAATCTTTAACGCCACCGAACGGAAGCGCGGCATCGGTCCAATCAATATTGTTGATGAACATCATACCGGTATCAATCTGACTGGCGACGCGTTTGCCACGAGCGGCATCTTCGGTAAACACAGATCCACCAAGTCCGAAGTCAGAATCGTTGGCAAGCGCTATGGCCGCGGCTTCGTCCTTGACCCGAAAAATCAACGCAACTGGGCCGAAGAACTCAGTGCGATAAGCAGGGTTGCCTGGCGCAATGTTGGTCAGTATCGTGGTCTGCATGAAAGAGCCCGGGCAGTCGATACGCTTGCCGCCCATTAACACCTTAGCACCATGGGCTACAGCATCATCGACCTGCTTCAAAATATTAACCAGAGCGGCTTCTTGCGACATCGGTCCCTTGGTCGTTGTTTCGTCCATCGGATCGCCAGGTTGCTGAAGTTCAAGCGCGGTTTGAAACTTTTCGATGAATTTGTCAGCAATCGAATCGAGCACAATAAAGCGTTTAGCAGCACAGCAGGTTTGACCCTGATTGTACATACGCCCCCAAACAGCCCAAGGAATAGTGTTGTCGAGATCAGCGTCATCAAGCACGATAAAGGCATCACTGCCACCGAGTTCCATCGACGAGGGTTTGAGGTTTTGCCCTGCTCGGGCGGCAACGCTTCTGCCAGCGGCAAAACCACCTGTCAGTGCCACGCCCTTGACGCGCGGGTCGTCGATAATCTGGTTAGACTGTTGGTGCGAAACCAGCAGATTTGTGTACAACCCCTCAGGTGCGCCCGCATCAATCAACAACTGCTCAAAGGCAATAGCACATTGGGGTACATTGCTGGCATGTTTCACCACCAAAACATTGCCCGCCATCAGTTGCGGGCCTGCGACACGAGCAAGTTGATAAAAGGGAAAGTTCCACGGCTCGACGCAGAAAATCACGCCTATCGGGCTGCTTTCCATATGGGCTTCGCCATGTTCCGGGTCAAGTTTCTCTGGTGCTAAAAACGCTTCTGCGTGGTCTGCATAATAGCTGAGGATTTTACCACTGAAATTGACTTCGCCACGGGCTTCATCAATTCGCTTGCCCATCTCCAGTGTTGCCAGCTTGGCATAGTCATCAGTATGCGCATGCAGAAGTTCTGCAGCCTTGGCCATAATAGCGGCGCGTTGCTTATAGCTGGTGTTTTTCCATGTCTGGTAACAGGCATGCGCAGTGGCAAGCTTGATCTCAAGCTGTGCATCACTGATTTCATCAAAGGTCTTCAATATTGTTCCGTTATTGGGATTAATGCTTTTGTAAGTCATAGTGAAATCCTGTTTCAATTTGGTCTCATGGACGCCGCAAGCTTCTACTGAATTGTGCTACCTCGGCGATAACTTTTGGCGTTAACGCTCTGGAGAAGTCGCGAGAGTTGGATAGTCGGTATAACCCTTGGCGCCAGGTACGTAAAAAGTCGCTTCGTCTGGCGTGTTGAGCGTTGCATCTTGGCGCATCCGAGCGACGAGATCAGGGTTAGCCAAAAACGGACGGCCAAAGGCTACCAGGTCGCCATGTTTATCGCGTAACGCCTGTTCAGCGCTTTGATGATCAAACCCTCCAGACAGAATGAACAGACCATCGAAACCAGCGCGCAGCTTAAGCTTAAAGTCGGCGGGTACCGTTGGTGCCCCCATGGAGGAATGATCAACCAAGTGGATGTAGAGAAGCCCCTGTGAGGAAAGTGCCTTAGTCAATGCCAGGTACTGCGTCTCTATGTCGGGGAATGCGCCGGTGCCATTGAACACACCGTAAGGAGAGAGCCGGATACCAACCCGATCGCTGCCGATGGCTGCCACTGTCGCACGCACAATCTCCAGCGCGAGTCGGTTGCGGCCTTCAATGCTGCCGCCGTAACCGTCAGTGCGTAGGTTGATCAGCGGATTCAAAAACTGCTCGATTAAGTAGCCGTTGGCGCCGTGTATTTCGACACCGTCGAAACCTGCCTCCAGCGCGAGCTTCGCTGACGTCACATACTCATTTATCACATGAGCGATGTCGGCCTCGGTCATTTTGCGGGGCGTACTGTGGGGCTGCATGCCTAGGGTGTCGGTATACATCTCGCCGGGACATGCCGCGGCATCTGGCCCGAGTATTTCGGCACCTGTTGGCAAGTTGTCGACATGCGCGACTCGACCGCAGTGCATCAATTGTAAGAAAGTTTTACCGCCTTTGGCGTGTACCGCTGATGTGCTTGCCTTCCATGCATTCATCTGCGTGCTATCGAAAAGACCGGGGATGCGTGGGTAGCCCAGTCCGTTCGGGCTGGGCGAAGTGCCCTCGGTAATAATCAGTCCAGCCGTCGCACGTTGGCCGTAGTACGTTGCCATCAGCGCGTTAGGCGTGTGCTCAGGCGTAGCCCGACTGCGTGTTAACGGCGCCATTACCATGCGATTGGATAGCTGCAGCGAGCGGTTAGAAAACGTTTCGAAAAGCATAAGCTAGATATCCTGTTATGTATGATGAGGATGAATCCTGCCGAACCCGAGGAAAAGATCATTGCGGCAAGTCCTGAGAACTACAGCTTGCGCGCTGGCATTTAGCTGGTCTGTTCGTTAGAACACATACCCACAAATGACGCCTGCAGATCTAATAGGGTCATTGGCTGGCAGAAAGTTCGCTAGCGAACAGATGAAATGTCGTCAATCGCATATTGTATGTGTGATGCTTACTCGTCAGACATGAGAGCCAAGATGATTTATGAAGGCGTTTCACTGAATGCTGCGACTTCTGTATTTGGATCTGGCTTGGCCTGCTTGTTCGCACCCCTACTACTGAGCGGAGGAATACTATGCTAACCAGACCAATGATACCGACAACAATTTGGGGCTCAACATCCCGACGCGTTACTGAACTGACCCTACTTACGATACTAACCCTATGTGGGCCGTCTGCTATCGCAGGCGATGGACCATGGCCGTCATTTACAGCGACGGCGCTTAGCGGCGAAAAAGTTGACAGTAACAAACTGATAGGTCAACCGACACTGCTCATACTTACGCCGTCTCGCAATGCCGCAATATCCACTCGGGAGTGGGTTAACACATTGCGCTCAGAGATTGATCATAGTAAATATCGGGTTCGCGACGTACTGGCTGTCAATTTACCCTTCTTTATGTCGGAAGAAGATGTCATTAGCCGAGCCAAAGAACAAGTGCCACAGCGCTATCACGATCAAACCTGGATTCTCAACTCACAGATCATGGAAAGCGCGTTGGGTGTGCCCTCTGATAGCGAAGAGGCGGTCATTGTTGTTTTGGATAAGAACGGTAATCTTATATCGCAGGTTCATGGTAAAGTCACGGCGGCGCGGATGACTGAGATCACCAATGCCTTGCAGAGCCTGACTAGTGACTAACCGCCTCCGTCACTAACACTGACCACTGACAATGATCCTTTGTAATATTACCCACCAATAGTATATTGGCAGAGTTGGCAAGTCGCATTCTCGAGCGTTTACGCTCGGGTTGCATTTACAAAAAGTAAACATATTCGACTGTAGAGTGAACGATTAAGTGGTGAATTGGATATGGTAACTGCACAACGATAACCACAAGATCCTACCGAGATGACCAGCTGTTTATTTGAATTTAGAGGTGGCCGACTTCAGCGAATTCCACACACTATCCATACCGGCCTTAAGCTCCTCCCATGCATCGTCACTGGATGCCTTAAGTTCGGTAAGTTTGCTGTTGGCCGATTTTTGCATCGTTCGCAGTTCCTCGATTTGTTTGTAGTACTCAATTTGTACATCGGCCTCCGCGTTATCAGCTTTTGCCTTGAGCTTATCGATCTCTGCGCTCCACTGGTCTAATTGTGCCTGTAGTTTTTTTTGGTAAGCTTTTTTCTTGTTCATGGTTAAACTCCTTTATGTTGTGGCCTGTCAGGGCCCAATGTTGATGTGATGAGACTTTGAGAATCGCTCACATTCTGAGAGATGATGTTGCAGTGAAAACGTGGCACTCTCATAAGCATCATGGCAGGCGTAGACACGGCTTCTGTTATAGCTATGCGTATAGCGATACGGCGTTTAAATAGCGTGAATTCATAAAAATCAGCGGACTTTTACCACCTCATCATAGGAAAACCATTGCTTATCAAGCTTTCTATAAATTAAACTTCGATTCATTTCTTCAAGTGAATCACAGCCCGAAGCGGCCAATAGTTGCAAAAAATCTTCCAACATGTGTTGGTGATAATTACGGACTCTTTGCCATTTTTCTGAAACCACCAAGCCTCTCACAAATTTGGGGTTATTTGTGGCGACGCCCGTAGGGCATTCATTGGTATTGCATTTCAGGGACTGAACACAACCCAAAGCCAACATCATACCCCGAGCGGAATTACAGATATCAGCCCCGATACAAAGGGCTTTAAAAAGATCAAAAGCGGTAAATATCTTAGTCGCTGTAATCACTTTTATGTCTTTTTTAAGCTTGTAGGTATTGAGCGTATTCACGGCGAAAATGAGTGCATCTTCCCAAGGCATACCGACATAGTTTGAGAAATCGATGGGAGCGGCGCCTGTTCCCCCTTCTGCGCCATCCACTGTGATGAAATCGGGTTTAATACCTGTTTCCAGCATTTTTTCACATATTTCAATAAACTCTTGCTTACTGCCTATGGCAAGTTTGAAGCCAACAGGTTTTCCGTTGGATAGTACTCTCAATTGATCAACAAACTGCAATAACCCTTCTGCATTGCTAAAAGCTGAATGGCCGGGAGGTGAAAGCACATCAGTATGGGGTTCAACGCCTCTTATTCCAGCAATTTCTTGATTATTTTTGGCTGCGGGAAGTACCCCTCCGTGCCCGGGTTTTGCACCTTGTGAAAGTTTGATTTCAATCATTTTTACTTGCTCAAAATTTGCCTTTTCTTTAAATTTTTCCGCATCAAAACAGCCATCATCTGTGCGGCAACCAAAATAACCTGTACCAATTTCCCACACTAAATCGCCACCTTGTAAATGGTATTCTGATATACCTCCCTCGCCTGTATCGTGAAAGAAGTCACCTGCTTTAGCGCCCAAATTTAAGGCTTGAATTGCATTTTTGCTCAACGCACCAAAACTCATGGCTGAGATATTAAATAGGCTAGCACTGTAAGGTTGTTGGCAATCTTTGCCGCCAATGATAACCCGTGGCGGTGTGTCCATTTTGCTGGCAGGATAAATGCTGTGCTGCATCCATTTGTAATTATCATCATATACATCTAGCTGAGTGCCAAAGGGGCGTGTTTGATTTTGCTCTTTGGCTCGCTCGTAGATGTAATTGCGATGATTCTTGTTAATGGGTTTACCATCGGTATCAGACTCTACGAAATATTGATGAAGCTCTGGACCTATCATTTCTAATAGATAACGAATATGACCAATGACAGGATAGTTTCTCAGTATCGTGTGTTTTGTTTGAAATAAATCATACAACCCAAGCAGCACGAGCAACGCTACAAGAACAATAGAACCTGCTAAAGGCCAGATAATAATGCAGATGAATACGGCAAAAATAAGCAGGACGATTGTGGTGAACCTAATAGCTTGCTTCATCATGTTTTATAATAATTCCCGTAGGTATTTTAGATCGGTATTGGTTGTATCGACTCTTTCTGCAAATTTTCCATTCAGCATTAATTTTGCCATGGATGCTGCCATGCCTTTCACTTGATCAATGTTTACGAACGGAGGCATTGGGAACGGTAAAAATATTGATTAGCACAGGCCCCTTATGCTGAATCCGTTTGACTTTGATATGACCAATGTTGCCATCTGTAGCACTGATGACATAGTCCTCTATATTGTTAACGGTGCGTAACATAGGTATCGTCTCCTTCGAATGTTAAATGTACCAACATGAGAGCGATACAGAACTATTAAAAGGTAAAAGCGGCAACGCTGTCTGTACGCTATCAAACGTTGGTGTCATTTTCATGCGATTGACGAACCGCTCTGTGTCTATGTATCCGAGTTAGTTGCCAAATCAGGACTATTGATGAATGTGTTAACGCACGGACACCAGACCGAACGTTATTCACCGTAGAAGAACCGTCGGCAATCTTGCCGACGGTTAGAAAAATGCTGGAACAGGATATGAATACAGTCATTAAACCTTCGTTTTAGCGTTCGGTCTGACTTTGGCGTTGCTGCCGTGTAGTTGCTGCTGTGTAGTTGCATGGCGCGGGCTGACAGCGTGTCTCAGGAGATGACCTACTTCAGTGTCGCTTGCAGGGTAATATCCTCAACACCGGCAAGAGCCTTCGATACCGGGCAGTCACACTTTGCCGCAGCCGCAATCTCCTGAAATTTCGCCTCGTCGATGCCCGCAACCTCTGCGCTCATCGTCAACGCGATACGGTCTATAACAAAACCTTCGCCTTGTTTAGCGAGACGAACGCTGGCCTTAGTGTCGATATTGGCGGTGGCAAACCCTGCCTTATCACAGGCGAATGAAAACGCCATAGTAAAACACGCGGCATGGGCTGCGGCTAGTATCTCTTCAGGGTTAGTGCCACTTCGGTCATCCTCGAAGCGACTACCGAAGCCGTAAGGATATTGCTTCAGTGCACCGGTCTCGGTACTTATTTTACCTTGGCCTTTCTTACCTTGACCTTGCCACTGGATAGTTGCTATTTTTTCAATCATGGTCTGTCTCCTAAATATCACATTTCTCAAGAAGGGTTTCAATTTTGACAGTAATGGTAATTATTCCCTTGTTATTAAAGCATTTATAGCTTATCTGATTACCATAAGCCGGTTGTCACAAACAGATGTAATCTGGTCAGTTTCGGCGCTAAGGATTGGGTAAACTGAGACGACTTATACTTTCAATGTATGTCAGTCTGGACTTGGCCATAGGTATTCGTCTGTGCGATATCCAACAGATGTGACGGCTGCAAAGGCGCTAATCTGATTACGTAAAATAGCGCTGGGTCGTTGCAGAACCTCATGTTCCAATCGAAGACATGCTTCTCAACTTCACCTCTGTACACTTTCGTTTCAGCACCAACTTGCCTCATCTGTTGGATGCTTCAAAAGCTCTTCAATATTAGCAAGAATTACGCCGAAACCTATGTTGCCATACAATGTTTGACGCCCACCATCAAGGACATATGAAGGACTACCGTTAATGCCTTGACTCTTTGATTTTTGATAATCACCCATTAAAGATGCCATAGCAGAACCATCACCAATACTGGTATTGATGGTGTTTAGGTCTAGTCCATTGGCGTTAACTAAATCACAGAGGACTTCAAGGTTGCCAATATCCAAGCCATCAACAAAAAATGCGGTTCGAAATGTTAGCGCCATATCGATACTTTTCTTTTTATCATAAGTAATCTCTACCGCTTTAAGCATCAAATGCGCATTGGCTGAAGTGGTGGGTCTAACTTGCGTCCATACTTTTGGGTTTATATAGGCATATTCAAAGGCAGATGCTGACTGTTGTATGTGTTCGGCAAAGCCAATAAACCCGCCTTTTGATTGCCATTGAGTGTTTATTTTTGTCGGTACATCACCAAAAACGTCAACGTAGTAACATTTAAGTTCGATTTTATGTCCCAATTTTTTATTAAGTTCATCAACACGTTTCTGAGCAATCCAAGCCCAGACACAAAGAATGTCAGTGTAATAATCTATGATTAAGGTTTTATCCATTTGGCATGTCACTCCTTCATCTGAGGATCTTTAATCGCACGGTACGATAACGTCAGAACTTCAAATCATGTCATCAGCCAATCTGACTGTCTGTGCGACTGCGTACATACACTTTTTTACAGGCATTTCTACGCCATTGTATGTACACAAGCGTGTAGATAAACGGCACAACTTTGTCATCTATTGAGCCATACTCAATAGATGACATAGTGCTGAAAAAGGAAGTGTTTTTGTCGCGACTGTCGATAAACTTGTTAGCAAGTTCAACCAAACAAATACGACTATGTTTGTCCTTATAGGCATCAATACTCGAAGTTTTAACCGGCGTAAAACCAATGAGGTGGTAAACAGCAAACAAAGTGAGTAATGCCCTCGATGAGTGCGATGAGCAACGAAGTTAACGGGCGGAGAACATAAAAAAGCCATTCAATGGCTTAATAAATTAACGATTTCCCTAGCGGTAAAACGCCGTTTTATTGGTGTTTTCATCGCGATATTGGCTGCCGTAATCATAATTAATAGGTTGTGCCATGTTATCGTGATGTTATTACACCCAACCGTTCATGTAGATACATACAAGCTATGGGAAATTTATACTCACCTTGCAACTTCTAGTATATTGTTGTTTTAATTAGGTAAACCCATAAAAACCTATGACAGAGAAAAACTAAAATTGAAACCAAGACATCATCTATGCGAAAGCAAATCGCACTCAGATAACACGTGAACAGACCAATTTAAACACGTTTCCTGCGGATCTACAGTCGGTGTCTATTTTTATGTACGGATCGCCTGGGGCCGGCAAAAAAAAGCTTCAAAAACGTTTATTGACATGTTTGATGATACGGGAACTATTAGGCTGGCCCCAAATCAGCTAAGAGTCTTTTTTCAAAAGTACACAGGTGAAAATTCATGCCTATTTCAGAAAGCTGTCAGCTTTATTATTGCGCGACCCCTAGTTTGCCACGACAGGCAGTCGCTCAGGTGGTAGAGATGCACTGGGCCAAGTAAGGCGCCGTTCGGCTCTCCGGGTGGGCGGCCACAGCATGGGGCGTGCCAGCGACCACTATAGCGCCTCCCTTGTCACCGCCTTCAGGGCCGATATCAATAACCCAGTCGGCGGCGGCAACCACGTCCATGTCGTGTTCGACCACGATCACGGTATTGCCGGCATCGACAAGCCGGTTGAGCTGGGCGAGCAGCAATAGCACGTCGGCAGGATGCAGCCCTGTTGTGGGCTCGTCGAGAATGTACAGCGTATGGCCGCGGCGTGCCCGCTGCAGCTCGGTCGCGAGCTTGATGCGTTGCGCCTCTCCTCCGGAAAGCTCGGTGGCGGGTTGGCCGAGTCGTAGGTAGCCGAGCCCCACCTCACTAAGGGTTTTAAGGCTGCGCAATGCCGAGGGTACATCGGCGAGAAACACCATTGCCGCATCCACTGTAAGCCCAAGCACCTCGGCTATATTCTTGTTACAGTATGTCACCTCGAGGGTCTCAGGGTTGTACCGCTTGCCACCGCAGTCAGGACAGGGCGAGTAACTGCCAGGTAAAAAAAGCAGACCGACCGCCACAAATCCCTCGCCAAGGCAGGTCTCGCAGCGGCCACCCGGCACGTTGAACGAGAACCGGCTAGCGCCGAACTTTCGGCTCCGAGCCTCGGGGGTCGCGGCGAATGTGGTGCGCACGGCATCGAACAGGCCTGTATATGTGGCGAGGTTGGACCGCGGTGTGCGACCGATTGGTTTCTGGTCAACGCGCACCAGTCGATCGATCAGATCCGCGCCGTTGATCGCTTCAACCGTGGTGATTTCGACGGGTTTAGGCTCGGGTTGTTCATCCTTATCCCCGGCCACCGAGGCTGTGGATGCGTTCCCGTCACTGGGATCCAGATCAGGATGAAGGTGCAGGCCAACAGTCTCGGCAAGCACCTGGCTCACTAGAGTGGACTTGCCTGAGCCCGAGACACCCGTGACCGCGGTCAGTATGCCGAGCGGAAACTCAGCGTCGAGTCCGCGTAGGTTATGGCGGGTGATACCCGTCAGGCCAAGCCAACCGAGCGGTTGTCGCAGCTCGCGTGCAGCCGGGACTGGACGCTCGCTTGCAAAGAGAAATTTTCGCGTGATCGAGGCAGGTACATCTTTGAGTCCCGCCGTAGGGCCGCTGTAGAGGACCACTCCGCCCTGCTCTCCCGCATGCGGGCCGACGTCGATGACCCAGTCGGCGCGGCGTACCACGTCCATATTGTGTTCCACGATAAAAACTGAGTTACCACTAGATTTGAGCTCGTCGAGTACGGCTAGGAGCGGCTCGGCATCGGCCGGGTGAAGTCCAGCGGAAGGCTCGTCGAGTACGTAGATTACGCCAAAAAGCCCAGAGCGCAGCTGGGTGGCTATGCGCAGCCGCTGCATTTCACCAGGAGAGAGCGTGGGTGTTGCGCGGCCTAGACTTAGGTATCCGAGGCCGAGATCGAGCAACACGTCGAGGCGGCGAGTGAGATCCTTGGTGATAGTCGCACCCGGGGTATTGGCGGCCGCCGGACGGTCAAGCACGTGGCGGAGCTCGGTGAGCGACAAGCTGTTGAGCTCGGCTATGGTGCGGCCGTTAAAGGTAACGGCGAGTGCTTCGCTGCGCAGTCCGCTGCCCGCGCATATTAAGCATGGTCCAGATTCAACATATTTCAGTACACGGTTACGCACCGAAGCGCTTTTTGAATCGGCGAGCGTGTGCATCACATAACTCTGCGCGCTCCAGAACTTCCCCTTGTAAGGCCGGGGCCGTTCTCGCTCCGGCATGATGTCGGCCACGGGTTGTTCCTCGGTGAACAAGATCCAATCGCGATCGGCGCTGGACAGCTGTTCCCAAGGTATGTCCACATCATGGCCGAGCGCAGTGAGGATGTCGCGCAAGTTCTTACCCTGCCACGCCCCAGGCCAAGCCGTGACAGCGCCTTCGCGAATGCTCAGTGAAGGGTCGAGCACCAGCGATGCCTCGGTGACTGTGTGCGCGGTTCCGAGTCCCTGGCATTTAGGGCAAGCGCCCATGGCGGTGTTGGGTGAAAAGGAGTCCGACTCGAGGCGCAAAGCCCCATCAGGGTAAATACCTGTACGGGAATAAAGCATCCGCAGAGAATTCGAGAGAGTGGTGACTGTGCCTACACTTGAGCGTGAGTTGGGTGTACCTCGGCGCTGCTGGAGTGCGACGGCTGGCGGCAATCCAGTAATTTCGTCCACCTGAGGCGTATGGCCTTGCTGGATCAGACGCCGGGCATACGGCGCGACGGATTCGAAGAAACGTCGCTGGGCCTCAGCGAAAATGGTGCCAAAAGCGAGCGAGGATTTGCCAGAGCCGGACACCCCTGTGAAAGCAACTATCGAGTCCCGGGGTAGATCCACGTCAACGTTCTGCAGGTTATTTTCTCGGGCGCCGCGCACGCGCACAAACCCCGCTGGTATGGAGTGCGAAACTGATGTTGGTGTTGGGGTGTGACTACTGAAAGTGTCAACTGGCAAATCAAGGCTGCCACTATTTTTTGCTTTATTCATGCTAAAAGACCCCTTAGGTAATTCTTGTCTAGATGTGCAGGATATGATGGGACGTGCAGAATATGATGGCTTCTACTGGCATTAATGCGGAATTCTCAGCCTATGTTGCCATTTATTTCATGGCACAATAATAACAATAATCAAGCCATAAATGGCCTAGTTTACTCAGTCAGGATGAACAGAGTTCATGGTATGTTCTTAACCAAGAGCTTAAGATCACTATCTCCATTAAAATATTCAAATTAAAATATGCCACCCATTTTTAAGGTAACACATAACGCCTTTCGTTTTTGAGTTGCCAACACCTGCTATGATTTTCTTAACGTACAGATTCAACCGAGTGATTTGAAAAATGTTTACTCAATAGCCACAAAATGACTCATTAGTTAAAACCAAGGCAACAGAAAAGCTTGATATCAATCAAGTAGAAAATAGTTTGTGGGATTCAGAAGTGATTGTTTACGCACACAACCCGCGCTGGCAATTTTACAGCGCCTTGTCGTCGTTTTCGGTCTAAATGTTCACAATATTCGGTTAAGGCAGGTAATACTCCGACAGCGCCTTTAAATAATGCACCAAATTCTGTGGTGATTTTAAGCCAATTCTCTGCAGTTGGAATGGGTGGCCATGTCAACAGGGATGCCACCCATTTTTATAATGCGGAACCCATAAAATAGGCTCCGTTCTTAAAAAATAGTAATTCTACAACCGCAACGATACTGTGGAATGACTTCAACCTAACCCCTAAACAATATCAAATCTAAATCAAACTGCATTTATAGTCTGACACTGCAATTGACCATTGTATTTAGCATTAAAAAAGCCAAATGGTGAGTTAACTTCTTCAATAACATAATCATCTAAGTCGTATGTATTTACCGTCTCTATCGAAGTATTCTTATCCAATGACTTATTGTCTATTCTATTGTAATTGAAAGTTATATTTTGGAATAATTCGTCTAGAGATGTATGATCACTTTTAGTTCGCAGTATCAATATTTTTCTATTTTGGAAGAAAAATCTTAATTGGTTGTTACCCGCCAGAACAGCACTACAAGTCTGTATTAATCCATCATCGAATTGGCTTATAATCTTATTTTTTCTAGCGGTACTTTTGGCCAACATCCAAGCATTGATATATGAGTAAATAGCTGGTTCAGCGCAATAATATTGACCGTCATACGTAATGGTATAGCCGATATCAGTATTAAGCATTTTTACTTGATGCTGTTCACAGGCTAGTCCTTGATTAAACCATGCATTAGCCACAGTTTTACTATTTTCACTATGTTTAATTAACCAGTTACTGACTGATAATGAATGACCAAATTGGTTATTTTTTAACGCGATTAATGACATATCACTGAGTGCTTTCTCATTTTTAGGATTAATGCTCAATGCCTTGATTAAATACTCATAAGCATCTTGTACTTTGCCCTGTGGATAAGCCGCTATAGCCGATTTTATTTGATTTTTTTCTACTTTATTTAATTGTTGTGAACTTGGAGGCGTAAGCCACTTTTGTACAGTTAACTTACTTTCTTGGGGAATATGACTATTTATCTCAGCTGATGCTGTATCGGTATATCGATAGAACCAATCCAATGGTGTTTCTTCTGTCATTGGGTAATTATGATGGTTCTCAGCTTTCATATAAGTTGCAGCACCATTGTCTATTAATAACTTAATAAAATCAGGAGAAGCATACCTTACCGCATAATGAAGAGCCGTCATTTTGAAGGTGCTTAACGCGTAATAACAAGTATCATCAGGTATTGTGGTATTGGCGACGGTATTAGCCCCGTGTTGAATAAGCAACTTGGCGGACTCTAATAAGTTATATTGAGCCGCGTACATCAAAGGTGTTTTACCAAATGCATTACTGTGATTGGGACTTATGCCCTGTTGCAATAGATATTTTAATACTTCAGGTTGGTTTATCGCTAGGTTTAAAATACTTTCTTGTGCTTCTTGCGAATAGTAAGTTTTTGCGATGCTATCGATATCAATAGCACTAAATTCAATTGTTTTTATGGTATCTAACGATTGTTTGGTAATAATTGCATTTCTTAGATTGAACTCACCTGCGGAAAATTCAGGGTTATACATATAGAACCCAAAACCTGCACTAATTGCTGATGTTAATGCAAGCTCAGCTATTTCATCGGATTGTTGTTTATACCAATGATTCGCCTGTTGATAAAATTGCGAAAGCGATTTTATCGAGATAGCTAACTGATGTTTATAGCCATTAAATGCTTTTTGCTCAGCGACACCGGTTAATGACCACCTTTCTAAATCGGTTATCATTTTAGAATAATTACCGTGAC
The DNA here is from genome assembly GCF_014163715.1 of Shewanella sp. SR44-4. NCBI lineage: Bacteria > Pseudomonadati > Pseudomonadota > Gammaproteobacteria > Alteromonadales > Shewanellaceae > Shewanella > Shewanella sp. SR44-4. Next base: position 67,084 of record NZ_JACJDU010000024.1, read on the forward strand.
TATTTTTACTTTCTCTACTTTCGCCCCTCATTGCCCAGGGGCGAGTTAATGTCAAACTCAGTTTATGCTTAATGGCATTTCCCCAACGCCAACGAGTATTCATTCGCCCACATGAAGAGCCACTACCTTGACTTAAAGCCAGAGTCGATTGATACAAATCATCAAAACTTTTCATCGCGCTGAAATAACTATGCTCTTTGTTGAATGGCACTACTGTTGCTGTTAAGTTTATTTCGCAAGCTGGTGCCCATGTTGCGTTTGGGCTAAGACGATAAACAAATAACTGGCCTATATCAGCGCCATAATGTCCTAAAACAAACATATACGGGATATTTGTGCCCGACTGTGCGTATGTATAACCATAGCTCATTGCGGGTGGTGCGTTTTTGGCTAGTGCTGCAATTTGCTTGGCGGTTAACTCAATGAATGATGAAGTAGACACTAGCGATTGCTGCCTCTCACACGCTCCACTGCAACCACTATGCAAATAATTATAGAGATAGAATTCTTTACCGTAAGCATACAGGCTTGTTAAAGAGTCTCCTCCTAATATTGTCCAATCTAGTATTTCTCCCGTATTTACATAGCCATGCCCTCTAACGCCATAAGCTGCGCCCCAATCGATATCTGAGTAGAATTTTGATTGTGCATCTTCCAACAAGGATTGACATGCAGGATCATTATCTGTGATTAAACTCGGCTTATTCCAAGCTGAGGTTACTTTTACAAAGGGCGTTTTCTCAGAAGATAAAGAGTGACAAGAAAAAACAATTAAGCAGAGGGTTAATAAGCAACGTAACATTAATATCATCCATAATATTCAATACAACCAATTGGATGTCATCCTAAAGATGATAAACAGTAATAACAATATTTATTTTCAAATAGATAGCATGTGCATTGACACATAGACTTTGGGTTTTAGCTAATAAAATTAATCGTGACACCTGCAGTTAATCTGTAATTCATGATGATACTTTTTCGTCTTTGCCTTAAATCTTGCGGAGGGATAGCTTGCTTGTAATAAAGAGGAACCCGTGGGTTCAAAGTCCTGTCTTTCGCCAAATAAAAAGGCCCGCTATAAATAGCGGGCCTTTTTATTTTAATGTGGCGGAGGGATAGGGATTTGAACCCAAGCAATCAGCCACAAAATAAAACTAAAATTCATTATAATCAATAACTAATCGAAAAATCACATCTCAGATAGTGAACATTCGTCGTCGATATATGACATTTAAGTATTTATATAATCTTTTGTCAACAAACACCATAGTCTTTTGTTAGAAATTATTATAGTTCAGCCGTATAATACTTATACGGGCTATGTAATTTATCTATAGTAATTTCACCTTTTTTCCCTAACACTTTTCCTGCCCATGCTGAAACTTTCTGAACTGTACAACCAACCGAGTCTGCAACTTCCCTTGCGGTTAAAGCTTCATTGGGTAAAAGCTCTGATATTAAGCCTAATATTCTTATTTCAACTTCCGCAAAGTTACCATTTGTAACAGGCGCCTCCTGATGGATAATTTCTATTAATTTTTCATCATCCTCAAAGCAACGTTTGACTTTTGCGTGCTTAACATCAGCTTCAGCATAAATTTTTCCACATTCAGGACATTTATAACTTTTTTGTTTTGATTCTAAAAAATAGGGGTCAAATTCGGAAAGAACAGAATCATAAATGAACCTGATGGGAGTGTATTCATCTTTTTTGTCAGCATACTTAATATTGTATTCACTACAAACATCATAATCTATTGAATATAAGTTATATTTCCCACCATGCTTAGATGTGACATTTTCAGACATAAAATGAATTAGAAAATTCTCACAAAGAACACTTAAATAATCTTTTCTAATAGGATCAGCCATGAAGTGACTTGCGGGTCTATCAGGGAATTTATTTTTTTCCTCTATAGCCTTAGTTAAAATAGCACCCCACATATCTAAATTAAAACCTGGAACAAGTCTTTTTTTAACACTTCCAGTAAACTGTTTTTGATATGTTTTTCTTGCGCTACTAATCCCATAGTTAATTTCAGCTAAACCGATCCTAGTATCAGAATTAGAGCTTGCTTGAACAAAAGCATTTTGCAGAATAATGCCTATGGTTCTTGATACACCTAGTGTTTCTCTAGTAATCCTATAGATCATTTCAGTAAAGTTAGATTTAAACACATCAGTCACTTTTAAATTTGGACAAAATTTTTCTATTCTTTTGGTTATCAACGTTTCAACAAATGTTTGAGTTTTATTAATTGCAGCAATTGTTCCATCGTATCTATCCGCGTATTCGTTAAAATCTAATGGAATAGGAAAAATATCTCTTCCAACAATAATTCGTTCTCCAAAGTCATAACGGTCAGTAATAACACCTACTTTAAAAAACATACCAATTTTCGATCCTAAAAATGACTTCAAAAGAGCGCTAAAAGTTGCTTGTGCTTTAGGGCTTAGATCAGAATATTCGTCTACAAATACATAAATAGAATCGATACCAGCTTTTTTCTTTATGTCGCTTATTTTATTAAGAAACTCTTGAACATTAAGGCCTTTAATCTGCTTTACGGTTTTACTTTGAGCAAGTTCATAAGATTCATTTTGTTTGCCTGCAACATTTGCTTTAACGCTTGATATTTCAACTGAGACTTCAGAGCTTTCAGACGATTTTCTTTCGTTCGTTAAATTAAATGTCTTCGATGTAGAAAGTGTTATTCCTTCAACTAGAACTTTCTCAATGAAGTCTAAATCATCCAAAGCTGGATTTTCTTTAGAGAAAACCGGCGTTTTTCAAGACAGTTGTCGCCTAAATTGTTAAGCAGCTTCTTTATGTTGCTCTGGATTTAACTCCACAGCGCCTATTGGCTGCCAGTTTCGCTCTTCTTTTGACCATCGCTCTGGAT